>JBDSYO010000466.1:0-6712 GCA_039925625.1 Lapillicoccus sp.
GCCTTGATCGTCTGGTCGACGGCGTCGTGCGGCACCCCGTCATCATGGGTGACCGAAGAGTCACCTGTCAACCGGCGGTTGCGCCCGCCGGGAGGGGACGGGTTGGCCGCGGCCGCTGTCGGTCACGCCCGCAGCGCGCCGGTGGTCAGGTCGATGCCGTGTGCCCCCGGGCAGAATCGAACTGCCGACACCCGCTTTAGGAGAGCGGTGCTCTCTCCCCTGAGCTACGAGGGCGGAGCCTGGTAGGGCGCCTCAGAGAGGGTAGCCGACGCATACCGAGGCCCCGGTGGTCATCCCACCGGGGCCCCGACATGACTGCGGCTCAGGCCTGGTCGAGCCGGGCCATCTCGTCGTCGGTCAGCGTGAGGTCGGCCGCGTTGGCGGAGGCCTGGATGGTCTCGGGCCGTGACGAGCCGGGGATCGGGATGACGACCGGCGAGGTCTGGAGCATCCAGGCCAGGGTCACCTGCTGGGGACTGACGTCGTGCGCATCCGCCACCCGCTGGAACGCGGCATACGTCGAGCCGAGGTCCGACGCCTTGGAGATGCCGCCGAGCGGCGACCACGGCAGGAAGGCGATGCCGAGCTGGTCGCACAGGTCCAGCTCCGGCTTCGAGCTGCGGTAGGCCGGTGAGTACTGGTTCTGCACGCTCACCAGCCGGCCGCCGAGCACCTCCTGGGCCTCGCGGATCTGGGCGGGGTTGGCGTTCGAGATGCCGGCCATCCGGATCTTCCCGGTGTCGAGCAGGTCGCGGATCGCGCCGACCGACTCGGCGTAGGGGACCTGGGGGTCGGGGCGGTGCAGCTGGTAGAGACCGATGGCCTCGACGCCGAGGTGCTGGAGGGAGGCGTCGGCGGCCGCGCGCAGGTGCTCGGGCGAGGAGTCGATGGTCCAGGAGCCGTCGCCGGGGCGCAGGTGGCCGCCCTTGGTCGCGACGAGGACCTGGTCGCTGTCGCCGCTCCACGAGCGGAGGGCCTCGGCGATGAGGGACTCGTTATGACCGACCTCGTCGGCGTTGAGGTGGTAGGCGTCGGCGGTGTCGATGAAGGTGACCCCCGCGTCGAGCGCGGCGTGGATCGTCGCGACCGAGCGCTCGCGGTCGGGGCGGCCCTCGATGGACATCGGCATGCCGCCGAGGCCGATCGCGGAGACGGACGTGGTTCCGATGGTGCGTGTCTGCATACCGGCGACCGTACCCAGGAGGGCTGAACCCCACGCACCGCGGCGGGTTAGCCTCGGACCATGACCTGGGGTGGCATCGGCGAGATCTTCAACCCCGGCCAGCGGCACATGGACGAGGAGCTGGCCAGCAAGCGGGTCGAGGCGCAGGTTCCGGGCGATGAGGGCCGTCCGAACCGGGTGGACCTCGACGCCGGCATCGTCCGCATCACCCGTCCCGCCGAATCCGGCGGGCACCGAGCGACCCCGGGCAACAACGAACCCGACTGGTCGCAGATCGTCCCGACCGGTCTCGATCTGGCCGGCCTCGCAGGCCGGCTCGTCACGGTCGACGGCGTCGTCGGGGTGGTCCTCGGCGGGAGCCGGGCCCGCGGTGCGCACCACGAGGGTTCCGACGTCGACCTCGGGATCTACTACCGGGGCGACCTGGACGTGGCCGCGCTCGCCGCGATCGCCCGCGACGTCGGGGGGCCGGAGGCCGAGATCACCCGGCCGGGGGAGTGGGGCCCGTGGGTCGACGGGGGCGGCTGGCTCGTCGTCGACGGCGTCCACGTCGACTGGATCTACCGCGACGTCGACCGCGTGCAGGAGGCGTGGACCCGGGCCCACCGCGGCACCTACGACTGGAACGCCCAGGCCGGACACCCGCTGGGGGTCCCGGACTTCGCTTATGTCGGTGAGCTGGCCCTGGCTGTCGTGCTCGCCGACCCGGAGGGCGAGCTGGCGGGTATGCGTGAGGCGTTCGTCTACCCCGCCGCGCTCGCCACGGCGCTGGTCCAGAACCTGTGGGAGGCCCATTTCCTCGTCACCCTCGCCGGCAAGGCCACGAGCCGAGGCGACGCGGCATACGTCGCGCTGTGTCTGGGCCGCGCCCTGCTGCTCTGTGCGCACGCGCTGCACGGCCACGACCGGCGGTGGCTGGTCAACGAGAAGGGCGCCATCGCCACTGCGGGCGAGCTGCCCTCTGCGCCAGAGGGTTTCGCGAGGCGGGCGCAGGAGGTACTGGGTGGTCTCGGCACCGGTCCCTCAGACCTCGACGACTCCGTCGCGCGGGCCCGGCGCGTCGTGGAGGATGTGGCCAGCACCTGTAGAGAGGACGGCGACCAGCCATGAACGAGCGGGATCTCGAGCTGCTGACCCGATGCGTCGACCTCGCCGAGGAGGCGCTGGACGCCGGTGACGAGCCGTTCGGGTCGGTGCTCGTCGACGCCGACGGCACGGTGCGCCACGAGGACCGCAACCGCACCGCCGCCGGTGACCAGACCCGGCACCCCGAGTTCGAGCTGGCCCGCTGGGCCGCCGAGCACCTCACGCCGCAGGAGCGCGCGGGCGCCTCGGTCTACACCTCGGGCGAGCACTGCCCCATGTGCTCCGCCGCCCACGCGTGGGTCGGGCTGCGCCGCATCGTCTACGCCACCTCGTCGGAACAGCTCACGCAGTGGCGGGCGGCTCTCGGTGCGCCCGCCTCGGCGGTGAACCCGTTGCCCGTCAACGCCATCGCCCCGCACGTCGTCGTTGAGGGACCTGCTCCGGAGCTGGCCGACCGGGTGCACGCCCTGCACCGTCGGGTGGCGGCGAGGCATACCTCTGGGTGATCTGTCCGGTTGGTTCGTGCGGTGCGGGTACGGAATCCGTGACGGTTCAGAGCACGAACCGGGAGAAGGTGAAGGGGCGAACGGGAGGGGCGTGAGGGGCTAGCGGTGGCCCGTCCGCAGCACCAGCTCGAGCTCGAAGCGCACCTGCGGGTCGTCCAGCCTGTCGCCGAACAGCTCGCGCAGCTGTGTGACCCGGTAGCCCACGGTCTGGGGGTGGATGCTCAGCTCCGCGGCGATGAGCGAGCGCTGACCCCAGTGCCGCAGCCAGGAGGCGAGGGTCTCGGCGAGCTTCTCCCGCTGGGCCGCCCGGAGCCCGTCGAGCGGCGCCAGCCGCGACTCGGCGAGGTCGTCGAGCGCCTGCGACTCGGCGCCGAGGACGAGCTCGGCGAGGTGCTCCGCCACCCAGAACGCCTCCGGACCCCGCTGCGCGGTCGAGCCGTCGAGAGTCGTCGCCGCGAGGGTCGCGAGCCGGAGCGAGTCGGGGATGCGCCGCCACTCGCGGGACGGCCCCACCACGGCGCGTCGACCTTGCAGCGCGTCCTCCAGCTCACCCCGGTCGCGAGCCGAACGGGGCGCGGGTACGAGGGCGACGGCGTCCGTGGCCCGGGCCATGGTCAGGGCCCTCGACCCCAGCCGGAACCGAAGCCCGGACGCGTCGTCGAGCGGCATGGTCACCGCGACGAGCAGGGGCGGCAGCACCCAGCCCGCCGCCGCGGCCGCCGCCTGGGCGGCGACGTCGTCGGCCTGGCCGTGCAATAGCAGCTCGAGCAGCTCGACCCGCCGCCGGTCCATCTCCCCGGCCCGCTCGGACTGCTCGAACGCATACCCCTCTGCGCTCGCCGCCGACAGCTCCTCGATGTAGGCCAGCACCGACTCGCCCAGCGCGACCAGCGCCTCGGTGTCGAGCCCGGCCGCGATGGCCCCCTCCGACATCCGCCGCAGTGTCACCCGCGCGCCCGCCCGGTAGGCCGCGAGCAGCCCTTCCAGGGTGCGGCCCTGCCGGACCTCGCCGCGTCCGAGCGCGGCATACACGCGCCGGCTGTCCTCCCGCAGCGCCGGCTCGCGCGTGCCGGGCAGCTCCAGGAAGCGCCCGAGCGCGACCTCGACACCCTGCCGCACCGCGTCGCCGAACCGGCCCTCCAGCGGGCGGGCATACGCCGGGACGGCCACCGCGACCGCGGCGATGACCTCGGCCACGACGTCGGGCAGACTGGGACGCAGGGCGTCACTGACTTGTACGGGAACAGTGAACCAAGGGGGATCTGAGACGGCTGTCAGCATGCTGTGGGCCGGTTTCTTGTCGTGTCACGCTAGTTCTACCGTCCACATCGTATGCCTGACCAGCAGCCCGGACCAGCCCTCCGCGACGAAGATGGAGGTATGAGCCGGATCCGTCCCCTGAGCGCCGTGGCGTCGGTCTTCACGACCCCGCGCGCGCCCGAGGACTTCCTCTGGCTCGTCAACCCGCTCAGCTCGGCGCGCCAGCTGCGGGGCGTCGTGACCGCAGTCGTGCCCGAGAACGCCGACTCGGCGACCATCCACTTCCGACCCGGCCGGGGCTGGAAGGCCCACCAGGCCGGGCAGTATGCGCGGATCGGCGTGGAGATCGACGGCGTGCGTCACTGGCGCTCCTATTCGCTCACCACCGCGGGCGGCGAGGACCCGGCCATCACGGTGACCATCGCCGGCCCCGTGTCGGAAGCGCTGGTCCGGGGTACTCGTGTGGGTGATGTCCTCTTTCTGGCGCCTCCGCAGGGTGACTTCGTGCTGCCGGAGCACCCCCGGCCCCTGCTCATGCTCACCGCCGGCAGTGGCCTCACGCCGGTGATGTCCATGCTGCGCACGCTCGTGCGGCGGCGCGCCGACGCCGACGTGGTGCTCGTGCACTCCTCCCGCACCCTCGAGGACGCGCTCTTCCGCGCCGAGCTGCAGACCCTGGGCGAGCAGCACCCCGGCCTGCGGGTCGTTCACTGGGTCACCGGTGAGCGGGGTCGCCTCGACCTCGGCTCCACGGCCGACCTCGACGCGACCGTGCCCGACTGGCGCAGCCGCGCCGCCTACGTCTGCGGACCGGCCGGCATGCTCGACGCCGCGACCGACCTGTGGCACGCCTCCGACATGCCCGGCCAGCTCACCGTCGAGCGGTTCGCCCCCGTCGTGCTCGAAGGAGCCGGCGGCGAAGGCGGCCTCGTGACCTTCGAGACGTCCGACCTGGAAGTCGATGTCGATGGTTCGACGTCGCTCCTCGAAGCCGGCGAAGACGCCGGCGTCCTGATGCCCAGCGGCTGCCGCATGGGGATCTGCCACAGCTGCGTCACCCCGCTGCTCGCCGGAAAGGTCCGCGACCTGCGGACCGGCGAGGTGCACGGGGACGAGGGCCAGCTCATCCAGACCTGTGTCTCCGCTGCCGCGGGGCCCGTCCACCTCGAGATCTGAGGAGCACCACCCCATGACCGCACTCACCACCACCGCTCTGATGCGGTCGGCCCCCATGGCGGCGCCGACCGCCCCTGCCACCACCACGACCACTCCGCGCCGCCGCTCCGTGCTGGCCGCCGAGGGTCACCCCGCCGTGCGCCCGCCGGCGGCGGCCCACCTCACCGACGCGGACGTGGCCCGCCTGGGCCGCGAGCTCGACGCCATCCGGGACTCGATCATCGCCGACCGCGGGGCCAAGGACGCGGCCTACATCCGCCGGGTCATCCGCGCGCAGCGCAGCCTCGAGCTCGGCGGGCGCGCTGCCCTCGTCTTCGCCTCGCTGCCGCCCGCCTGGGTCGCCGGCGTCGCCATGCTCTCGGTGGCCAAGATCCTCGAGAACATGGAGATCGGGCACAACGTCCTGCACGGCCAGTGGGACTGGATGCGCGACCCCGACATCCACTCGACGACGTGGGAGTGGGACTTCGTCACGCCCGCCGCGTCGTGGCAGCACACGCACAACGACCTGCACCACACGTGGACCAACGTCATCGGCAAGGACCGCGACGTGGGCTACAACATCCTGCGGATCGACGAGAAGCAGGAGTGGAAGCCGTGGAACCTCGGCAACCCGCTCTACAACGCCATGCTGGCTCCGGTGTTCGAGTGGGGCATCGCGGTCTACGACCTCGAGCTGCAGGACGTCGCCGAGGGCAAGAAGTCGAAGACCGACCTGCGCCGCGACCTCAAGGCCATGGGCAAGAAGGTGGCCACCCAGTTCGCCAAGGACTACGTCGCCACGCCGGCCGTCGCCGCGCTCACCGGCTCGTTCGTGCCTGCGCTCGTCGGCACCCTGACCGCCAACGCGATCCGCAACGTCTGGGCGCACGCGGTGATCTTCTGCGGCCACTTCCCCGAAGGCACCGACACCTTCACGGAGGAGATGATCGCGGGGGAGACCCGCGGCGACTGGTACGTGCGCCAGATGATGGGCTCGGCCAACATCTCCGGCAGCAAGGCCATGCACCTCATGACCGGCAACCTGTCGCACCAGATCGAGCATCACCTCTTCCCCGACCTTCCGTCCAACCGGTACGCCGAGGTCGCGGTGCAGGTGCGCGAGATCTGTGAGCGCTACGGCCTGCCCTACACGACGGGTCCGCTGTGGAAGCAGGTCGGCTCCACGTGGGGCAAGATCTTCCGCCTCGCCCTGCCGGACCGGAAGCCCGGCACGCGTCGCCACGTTGGTTAGCCTCTCGGGGTGAGCCTCGCCCCGTTCGAGCGTGACCCCGCCCGCGCGCCGGAGCGCGTGGCCGCGGTGTCGGCGGCGCTCGCCGGGTGGCGTCGGCAGCTGACGGCGGTCGGCGGCCCCAACACCCTGCTGTGGTCCGTCGAGCCCTCCGAGGCTGTCCTCGACCTCACGACGGCGCATCCGGGTGGGGTCTCCATGCTCCTCGCGGGGCGCCCGACCCGGCTCTCCGACCTGGTCCGTGAACGCGCGGCCTTCGCCGAGGCGCGC
>JBDSYO010000467.1:0-3883 GCA_039925625.1 Lapillicoccus sp.
TGCTGCTCAAGGAGTTCTGGGAGAACCACGACTCGACGACGGCCAACCGTCAGGGCAACGACGTCGGGACGACCTACCGTTCGGCCATCTACTGGACGACGCCGGATCAGGAGCGGGCGGCCATCGCGACGCGCGACGCGTTCCAGAAGGTGCTGACCGACAACGGCTACGGCGCGATCACGACGGAGATCCGCTCCGCCGAGGACGCCGGCCCGTTCTACATCGCCGAGGACTACCACCAGGGCTACCTGGCCAAGAACCCCGGTGGCTACTGCAACCACGGTCCCAACGGGATGACCTGCCCGGTGGGCCTCGTCCGCCAGGACCAGCTGCCGGCGCAGCAGGACGTGCTCCCGCCGAACGGCTGAGCGAGCCGCGGAGGCCGACGATGGATCGGGATGCGGTGCTCGCGGCCTTCGACACGCAGATCCGCCGTCACCCGGAGTCCGGGCCCGGGGAGGTGGTGGAGCGCGGCGTCGCGACGACCCGGGTCATCGCGTCGCCCGACGGCTGGAGCGGGGTCACCTGGAGCGACCTGGGCGGCACGGACGTCGACGCCGCGATCCAGGCGGAGGTCGCGGCGTTCGCCGCGGCGGGTCGGCGATGGGAGTGGAAGCTCTACTCGTACGACCGGCCGGCCACGCTGGCCGAGCGGCTGCGCGCCCACGGCCTGGTGCCCGACGAGGCCGAGGCGCTGATGATCGCGCCGATCAGCGACCTGGACCTTCACGTGGCGCGGCCTCGGGGGGTCGACGTGGTCCAGGTCAGTGACGAGGCCGGCGTCACCGATCTGGTCCGGGTGCACGACCAGGCCTTCGGTGGCGACCACAGCGCGATGGGACGCTGCATCCTCGCCGACCTCACGGACCGGCCCGGTGCCGGCGAGGCGTTCGTCGCGTACGCGGGTGCGACCCCCGTCTCAGCCGGTCGGGTCAGCTTCCACGTCGGCACCGACTTCGCCGGCCTGTGGGGTGGAGGCACGATCCGGGAGTGGCGCGGTCGCGGCGTGTTCCGGTCCTTGGTGTCCCACCGGGCCGCCCGCGCGGCAGCGTGCGGGTTCCGCTACCTGCAGGTGGACGCATCGGCCGACAGCCGCCCGATCCTGCGGCGTCTCGGGTTCGTCGAGATGGCCAAGACCACGCCCTACACGCTGCCGGCCGAGCTCGGCTGACCGGGCGGGCCCCGGCTGTCGGCGGCGTGCGTCATGCTCGCCCCATGGCCTACGACGAAGAGCTGGCGAACCGGCTGCGCACCGCCCTACAGGACGTCGACCGGGTGCGGGAGATGCGGATGTTCGGGGGGCTCGCGTTCCTCGTGGGCGGTCATATGGCCGTCGCCGCGAGTGGGCAGGGCGGGATCATGCTCCGGGTGCCTCACGAGGAGACGGAGACCCTCGCCGCACAACCGCACGCCGGCCGGATGGTCATGCGCGGCAAGGAGATGAACGGCTGGCTGCGCGTCGACGAGCCCGGCATCACGCGTGAGGCCGACCTCGCGCGGTGGACCGCCATCGGGGTCCGGTACGCGTCGTCACTCCCCCCGAAGTGAGTCAGTGCCAACGAGCCAAGACCGCGGCGGCTTCGCGGTAGCCCAGCTGCCCGCTCGCCATGGCGATGACGAGGTCGTAGGCGTCGTCGTCCGGCGCCTCGAGGGTCTCGCCGTTGAGCCCGTAGAAGACCACGGTCGCCAGCCAGGCCAACCGCTTGTTGCCGTCGCCCAACGGGTGGTTCGACACCACCGACTCCAAGAGCACCGCCGCCTTGAGGTCAGTGGACGGGTATGCCTCGTGACCGATGAGCTCGGTCTGAGGACGGTGCTCAGCGGAGTCAAGCAGGCCGAGGTCCCGCACCGGCCCGACCACCAGGTCGTCGACCAGAGCCAGGAGGTCGGGCAACGTGAGGTACCTGGTCACTGGCCCAGTCGGTCCAGCAGGTCGGCATAACGCGCCCGCGCGGCGGCGGACAGCTGGGCGACCTGGTCGCTGTGCCCTCGACGGGCCGCGGCCTCGCGGATGGCGCGCACCGTCGCCTCTTGCTTGCTCACGCCCTCGAGGCGGGCCAGCTCCGTCAGGGCACGCTCGTCGTCGGGACTGAGTCTCAAGGTCATCGCCATGTCCTAACGATACCACTCTGATACCAGATTGACGGCGTCAACGTTGACCGTTCAGCACCACCCGGCGGACGGTAAGTCCATGAGCACCGTTGCCACCGCACCGAACCCGCCGCTCGTCGCCCCGCCCGGCCTGGCCGGCGTCATCGTCGCCACCACCGCCCTCAGCGACGTCCGCGGGGACGAGGGGTTCTACCACTACCGCCAGTACGACGCCGTCGAGCTGGCCCGCACCTGTTCGATCGAGGAGGTCTGGCACCTGCTGCTGCGCGGAGCCCTTCCGACCGGCAACGAGCTGGCCGCGTTCCGGGCGACCGTGCGTGAGGCCCAGGCCCTTTCTCGCGAGGTGCGGGAGCAGCTCGACACCGTGGCGGCAGCCACCCCGCCGGCCACCGCACCGCTGACCGGCCTGCGCACCGCCCTCTCGGCCCTCGGCGGCGGCCTCGGGCTCGAGCCCGTCTGGGACCTCGACGACGCGGAGCGCGAGCGCGACGCCCTCCGGGTCGCCGCCCAGGTCCCGGTGCTGACGGCTGCGGCCTACCGGCGCGGCCAGGGCCTCGAGCCGCTCGCCCCCCGCGCCGACCTCGGCTACACCGCGAACCACCTATGGATGCTCACCGGCCAGGAGCCCTCCGACGCCCACGTGCGGGCGCTGGAGCGCTACCTCTGCCTCACCGTCGACCACGGCTTCAACGCCTCTACCTTCACCGCCCGGGTCGTGGCCTCCACCGGTGCCGACGTCGCGGCGTGTGTCGTCGCCGCGCTCGGCGCCCTGTCCGG
Source organism: Lapillicoccus sp. (assembly GCA_039925625.1). Classification (GTDB taxonomy): domain Bacteria; phylum Actinomycetota; class Actinomycetes; order Actinomycetales; family Dermatophilaceae; genus Lapillicoccus. The sequence continues at coordinate 2,890 of JBDSYO010000467.1, forward strand.
ACCGCTCCACGGTGGGGCGCCCAGCCGCGCCCTCGACTCCCTCGACGAGATCGGGACCCCGGAGAACGCCCGGCCGTGGGCTGACGAGCAGCTCGCCGCCGGCCGGCGGATCATGGGCTTCGGGCACGCGATCTACCGCGGCAAGGACCCCCGCTCCGAGCTCCTCAAGGAGACGGCGACGGGGCTGGGCGGTCCCCTCGCCGAGCTGGCCGTGGCCGCTGAGGCTGCCATCGACGCGGCGCTCGACGCCGGCCGCCCGGACCGCACCCTGCGCGCGAACGTCGAGTTCTACGCCGGTGTCGTCATGACGGAGTGCGGGGTGCCGCGCGAGATGTTCACCCCGACCTTCGCGGTGAGCCGGGCCATGGGCTGGTCGGCCCACATCCTCGAACAGGCCCACGACCGCAAGATCATCCGCCCGAGTGCTCGGTATGCCGGTCCCCCACCGCCGCAGCCGGTCCCGGCAGTCGCGGACCGCGGCTGACCTCATACCCGATCTCACCGCTGACCCCTCCGCGGTAGACGGCCCGTCCGCGGAACCGCAGCCCTTGTGGCGCCTCCTCGAGACCGTGCGCGAGCCAACCCACGATGCGGCTGAGCCCGAAGACCGTCTCCCCCGCGCCCGGCACGAGACCGGCCGCCTGCACGAGGGCGGCCAGCGCGAGGTCGACGTTGGGGCTGAGCCCGTCCCGCCGGCTCACCGCCAGCAGCAGCGCCTCGACGGCCGGCCAGCCCTCCGGGTCGAGCCGCGCCACCCGGTCGAGCAGGGCCTCGGCCCGGGGGTCGGCGTCCACGTAGACGGCGTGCCCGAACCCGGGAAGCCGTCCTCCGGCATACGTCTCGGTGCGGTCGAGGACCTCCACCCCGCCCACCCGCACCGCGGCGAGGAGGTCTTCGGCGTCCAGGCTGCTCCGGCCGTGGAGGGGACCGCCGAGGGCGCCGAGCCCGGTGAGCACCATGAGGTAGGGGTCGGTCCCCGTGCCCGCGGCCACCC
>JBDSYO010000468.1:0-2903 GCA_039925625.1 Lapillicoccus sp.
TGACCGGCATGGTCCACGGACCACTCGGGGTTCGGGTGCCGTTCGAGGTGCTCGCGGCCGACGAGCGTCGCCGGGAGTGGACCTGGCGGGTCCGGGCCGCGTTCGTGACCCTCGAGCTGGTCCACGCGGTGCGGGATCGGGCCGACGGCGGCGCCGACACCATCCTCGAGGTGACCGGCCCCGCTGCCGTCGTCCTGGCGTACGCGCCGGTGGCCCAGCTGGCCCTCGGCCGGCTGGTCCGGCCATGACCCGCAGGTCCGTACGGGCTACCCCCAGACGAGGCCGCGCGCCGGGTCGGCCAGGATCGCCGCGACGTCACTGAGGAACCGGCTGCCGAGCTCGCCGTCGATGAGCCGGTGGTCGAAGGAAACGGCCAGCTGGGTGACGTGTCGGATGGCGATCTCGTCCTCCCCCGCGGCGTTCGTGACGACCCACGGCTGCTTCCGGATCGCGCCGAAGCAGACGATCGCGCTCTCCCCGGGGTTGATGATCGGCGTGCCGCTGTCGACGCCGAAGACCCCGACGTTCGTGATCGTCATGGTGCCGCCGCTCATGTCGGCCGGCTGGGTGCGACCCTCGCGCGCCGTCGCAGTGAGACTGCCGATCTGGTCGGCGAGCTGCCGCATGGTCATGCTGTCGGCGTCCTTGATGTTCGGGACGAGCAGCCCCCTGGGGGTCGCGGCGGCGATGCCCAGGTTGACGTACCGCTTGACGACGATCTCCTGCGCGGCCTCGTCCCACACGGCGTTCATCCCGGGGTTGCGGGCGATGGCCACGCAGAGGGCCTTGGCGAGCACGAGGAGGGGGGTGACCTTGACGTCGCGAAACTCGCGGTCCTGCTTGAGGGTCTCGACCAGCTCCATCGTCCTGGTGACGTCTACGGTCACCCACTCCGTGACGTGCGGGGCGGTGAACGCCGACTCCACCATGGCCTGGGCCGTCATCTTGCGCACACCCTTGACCGGCACCCGCTCCTCTCGAGCCTCGATGGGGCCGGACGAGACGGCCGGCACCGACGGGCTCCCGTGCCCCTCCACGTCGCCGCGGGTGATGACGCCCCCCTCACCGGACGCCACGACCTGGTCGAGGTCGACCCCGAGGTCCTTGGCCAGCTTGCGCACCGGAGGCTTGGCCAGCACCCTGGCGGCACCGGGCGTACGCGCCGCGGCCGGCGCGGTGGCCCGCGGCGCCCGCTCGGTGCGGTCTCCGACGCCCACGCCCGACGACGGGACGAACTCGTCCGGGTTGTGCTGCGGCAACCGAGGCTCAGTGTCGGAGGCCTTGCGCGGGCGGCGCTTGGCCTCGGTCTGCTTGACGCCGTAGCCGACGAGCACCGCGGTGCGGCCGGTCGACGTCGTGCCGCCGATCTTGCCCTCTTCGATCTCGGCCTCGTCCGCAGAGGAGTCGGGCGCAGAGGAGTCGGGCGCAGAGGAGTCGGGCGCAGAGGAGTCGGGCGCATCCTGGACGGGCGCCGCAGCCCCCGGCTCGGTGTCGACGGCGATGATCGGCGTGCCGACCTCCACGGTCTCACCTTCGCTGACGAGCAGCTGGGTGACCGTGCCGCCGAAGGGGACGGGCAGCTCGACGATCGACTTCGCCGTCTCGATCTCGACGACGATGTCGTTGACCTTGACGGTGTCGCCGACGGCCACCCGCCACGTCACGACCTCGGCCTCGGTGAGCCCCTCGCCGGGGTCGGGCAGGCGGAACTCCTTGACACTCATACGGATCCGTATGCCTCTCAGTAGGACAGCGAGCGGTCGACCGTGTCGAGCACGCGGTCGAGGTCGGGGAGGAACTCCTCCTCGAGCCGGCTCGGCGGGTAGGGCAGGTTGTAGCCGCCGACCCGCAGCACCGGTGCCTCGAGGTGGTAGAACGCCCGCTGGGTGACCGACGCGGCGATCTCGGCGCCGAGGCCGAGGTAGGTGGACGCCTCGTGCACCACGACGAGCCGGCCGGTCTTCTCCACCGAGGTCACGATGGTCGCGAGGTCGAGCGGGCTGAGGGAGCGCAGGTCGATGACCTCCAGCTGCTTGCCCTCCTCCGCCGCGGCCTGGGCGGCCTGTAGGCACGTCTTCACCATGGGGCCGTAGGCGACGAGGGTGCAGTCGGTGCCCTCGCGAAGCACCGCGGCCTCGAACAGGCCACGGCTCGCACCGGACTCGTCGACCTCGCCCTTGTCCCAGTAGCGCCGCTTGGGCTCGTAGAAGATGACCGGGTCGTCGGACGCGATGGCCTGCTGGATGCCCCAGTACGCGTCGTCGGGGCTGGAGACGCAGACCACCCGCAGGCCGGCGGTGTGCGCGAAATAGGCCTCGTTGGACTCGCTGTGGTGCTCGACCGCACCGATGCCCCCTCCGACGGGGATCCGGATGACCATCGGCAGCGCGATCGTGCCGAGGGAGCGCGCCCGCATCTTGGCGACCTGGCTGACGATGTGGTCGAACGCGGGGTAGACGAACCCGTCGAACTGGATCTCGACGACCGGGCGGTAGCCGCGCAGGGCCATCCCGATCGCCGTGCCGACGATGCCGGCCTCGGCGAGCGGGGTGTCCATGACCCGGTCCTCACCGAAGTCCTTCTGCAGGCCCTCCGTGACCCGGAAGACGCCGCCCAGCTTGCCGATGTCCTCGCCCATGAGAATGACCTTGGGGTCGAGCTCCATGGCCCGACGCAGCCCGTTCGTGATCGCCTTGGCGATGGTCAGGGTGGTCACGAGTGGCTCCCTTCGAAGCTGGCCTGGTAGGCCAGGAAGTCCTCACGCTCCGCCGACACCAGGGGGTGGTCCTCGACGTAGACGTGGTCGAACATCGACACCGGAGTGGGGTCGGGCATGGTGAGGCAGCCCTCCCGGACGCGCAGGGCCAGGGCGTCGGCCTCGCCCTCGACCTCGTCGAAGAAGT
>JBDSYO010000469.1:0-5565 GCA_039925625.1 Lapillicoccus sp.
GTATGCGTGGACCCTCCCCACCGCGACGACCGCGGCCACGGCCGGGGGGACGGCGACCGCGACGGGCACGGCGACGAGCGCGGCCTCGACGAGCGCCGCCTCGACGAGCGCACCCGCGACGCGCACCGGCACCGCGTCGGCGACGCCGACCGGGGCCGCCTCCGGCCCGTCGGACGCGGTCTGGACCTACACCACGACGGCCAGCCTCACCCGTGCCCAGGACGACACATGGCACGTCGCGTGGACCCCCAAGCTCTTCGCACCCGACCTCACCGGCAGCGAGAAGCTCGCGCTGGCCACCGCTCCGGCCAAGCGGGGCGACATCGTCGGCGCGGACAACACCCCCCTGATGACCCAGCGGGCGACCGCCCAGGTGGGCATCGACAAGACCAAGCTGGACGCTGCTCAGAACGCGTCCTCGGCCACCGCCCTGGCGCAGATCGTCGGCACCGACCCGGCGGCCTACGCCAAGGCCGTCACCGGGGCGGGGGCCAAGCAGTTCGTGCCGATCATCACCGTGCGATCCGACGACCCGTTGGTCACCTCGCAACGGGGCGCCGTCACCGCGATCCCCGGCGCCGTCATCCTCGGCGGCTCGGGCGTCGTCGGGCCCACCCCGACCTTCGCCCGCTCGCTGCTGGGCACCGTCGGCGACGCGACGGCCGAGATCATCGCCAAGTCGAACGGCGCGCTCAAGACCGGCGACGTCGTCGGCCTGTCGGGACTCGAGCAGCGCTATGACGCGCGGCTGCGCGGGTCGAGCGGGGTGACGGTGCAGGCGACCGGCACCGACGCCGCCGGCAAGAAGACCTCGCGCACGCTGTTCACCGTGCCGCCGGTCGACGGCAAGCCCCTCCAGATCACCCTCGACGCCAAGGCCCAGAACATCGGCGAGGCGGTCCTGGCGGCCGGGTCGACGGACACGCCGACGGCCCTCGTGGCGATCCGGCCGTCGACGGGCGAGATCCTCGCATCCGCGAACGGGCCCGGCAGCAACGGCCTCACGATCGGGACCACGGGGCAGACGGCGCCGGGCTCGACGTTCAAGGTCGTCACGGCGCTGGCGCTGCTGCGCGCGGGGCTGACGCCCGACGCGACGGTGCAGTGCACGCCGACCGTGACCGTGGCGGGGCGGTCGTTCAAGAACTACAACGACTACCCGACCGACAAGCTGGGGCCGATCTCGCTGCGCACGGCGTTCGCGAACTCCTGCAACACCGCCTTCATCTCCAACGCGGGCGCGGTGACCCAGGGCGACCTTGCCGCCGCCGCTGCGTCGCTAGGGGTGGGCATCGACCTCGACCTCGGCTTCCCGGCATACCTGGGGTCGGTGCCCGACACGGCGAGTGGCACCGACCACGCCGCGACGATGATCGGCCAGAGCAAGGTGCTCGTGTCGCCGATGGACATGGCCACGGTGACAGCGTCGGTCATGCACGGCGCCGTGGTGCGGCCCAGCCTCATCCGCGACAACCCGGCCGTGGCGGGCTTCCCGACGCCGGCCAAGCCGCTCACCCCCGCCGAGGCCCAGGCCCTGCAGGGCCTCATGGGGGCCGTCGTGTCGGAGGGCAGCGGCGCCTTCCTGGCTGCCAACGGGGTCACGGCGGCCAAGACGGGCACCGCCGAGTACGGCACGGCCACTCCCCCGCTGACCCACGCCTGGATGGTGGCCGGGCGCGGGGACCTCGCGGTGGCGGTCTACGTGGAGAAGGGCGACTCCGGGTCCAAGACGGCCGGGCCGCTGCTCAAGCAGTTCCTCGAGGCCTACGCCGGCTGACGCCCGTGAGGAGAGGCGACCTCGTCAGGGTGTGGTCGACTCTCCGCGGTAGGCCGGTCGCTCAGCCCCGGCGGCCGTCAGCGTCGGCGGCCGTCAGCGTCGGGGTCGCGGCGGCCGATCGCGTCGTCGGCGCGGTCGCGGGCGCGCTGCTGCCAGCTCAGCCGCTCGCCCTCCGGGTCGCCGTCCAGCGCACCTTCGCGATCGCCGTCACGCTCGCCGTCACGCATGCCGTCGCGCAGGTCCTCGCGCGTCCCGTCCTCGCCCTCGGTGACCGAGTCCCCCTCTTCGCGGTGGCTGCCGGTGTAGGCGTCGCCGGTCTCGGCGTCGGGACGCTCCTCGCCGTCGACCCGGTCTCCGGAGGACGCCACCGCGTTGGCTGACTCGTCGCGAACCTCCGCGACGTCCTCGTGCTGGTGATGCTCGTGATGCTCGTGGTGGTCACCGTGGTGCTCATGGTCAGCGTCATCGGTGCGGTTCTCGGTCGAGTAGCCCTGGTCGTCCAGAGGCTCGCCCGTGCGTGCGTCGCGCAGCACCTCACCGTCAGGACCGTCCGTCGGCGACGTCTGCAGCTCCCGCGTCTCGCCGCGCTCGTCGACGCCCTCGTGGTCGTGGTCGAGGTCGTGGTCGTGGTCGTCCCCGTGATGGTGGGACGCCGCGCCGGCCGCTACAGCACCCGCGCCCGCCGCACCGGCCGCACCAGCGTCGGCCGCATCCCTGCGCTCCTCGACCCGACTTCCGTCGTCGTCGAGCCGGTGGCCCTCGTCGTCGGTGCGCACATCGGGGTCGAGGGCGTCGGCGCGGCGCAAGTGCTCCTCGTGCGTGGCCAGGGCCTCGTCCCGCTTCTCGCGGTCACGCGCCGCCTGGGTCTCCAGCTCGCGGGCGTGCGCCGCCGTGGCCTCGGCCTCCTCGCGGGCGCGGCGGGCGTCCGCCTCGCTCGTCGACGCCGCCGCCTCGTGCTGCTGCACGGCGGCGCGGTGCTCCTCGGCCGTCTCGCGCAAAGAGGCGGCCTCCTCACGGCGCTCCTCCACCCGCTTCGTCCGACTCCGTGAGACGACGAGGCCGATGACGACCAGGACGACGACGATGACGACAACCCAGACCCAGGGGTTCATGACGACGTGCACTCCTCGCGTGGGGGGCGGCTCGGCACTGAGCCACGACCACGCTAGTGCGCCACGCCCCCGTCCGCCCGTTGCGGCGACCGTCCGCCTCCGCCGCGTCGAGATTTGTCCTTCCAGGGGCTGGTCAAGAGGCGGGGTTAGCGATGGAGTGGAGCCAGGGCCACAGACCCCCTGACCGTCGTGCAGCGTGGCGTGGCGGGGCCCGCGAAGGAGGCACGCATGTCCGATCCGGCATCCAGCGAGACGGTCGACGGGAAGCCCGAGGCGCACGACGTCGTCGAGGTCGACACCGTCCTGCAGCACCCGGTCGCCCACGTCTGGCGGGTCCTCACCACGAACGACGGCGCCCAGGCCCTGCTCGGCAGCGGCGCCCGTCTCGGCGGCAAGGGCGAGACGTGGCACGCCGAGGACGGCAGCCACGGCGTCTGGCGCAGCTACCACCCTATGGAACAGGTGCGCGTGTCCTGGCACGCCGACGCCGACGCCCCCCGCTCACTCGTCGACCTTCACCTCGCTCCCGAGGGGGACGCGACCCGGGTGTCCCTGCGCCACGACCTCGGCGGGTCCGGAGGTCCCGACGGCGCCGCCATGCAGCAGCGGTGGTCGTCGGCCCTCGACCGGCTGGACGCGCTCGCCACCTGAGCGCGGGTGAGGTGGGCGCTCAGCCCCGCCGCCGCGCGTGATACTGCGGTATGCCTGTCAGCCGGTGGGTCCGGTGGGTCGGCGCCGTGGTCGTGGCGCTCGCCCTCGCCGGCTGCTCCGTGGGCGCCCCGGACCAGACCGTCACGACCGAGGCCACGAGCCCCGGCCCGGTGCTCGGCTGGGCGCCCGTCGCGCTGCCCGACGGCCTGGAGGCCCGCACCCTGACGACGCTCGGTGACCGGCTGCTCGTCGGGGCGCTGCGGGCCGGGGACCCACCGGCGCCGGCGATGGTCACCGTTGACGCCGCCGGTGCGGCGACCTCCGTGCCCCTGACCCCGGCGTCGCCCTACGGGTCCGAGGCGCGGTGGTACTCCGTGGCCACGGACGGCGCCCGGGTCATCGCCATCGGCGGCGCCAACGGGGGCGCGCACGCCAACGTCCGCTGGACGACCTGGGCGGGCACCGCCGCCGGGGTGGTCGAGCTGCCGCAGAGCTTCTACACCTTCGGGGGCTGGGGGGCCGGCGACCTGGTCGAGGCCGTCGTCACCCCCAGCGGCGACGCGCTCGTCGGCAGCTGGGGCGGGGCCCGGGCCGGGCTGGACACTGCCGTCTGGACGTTCGCCGACCGGACCTGGACCCGGCAGGACCCCGGCGGCACCGCGCTCGAGAGCACCCCCGACCTGCTGGCCGGGCCCCGCGGTGCGACCGTCGACGGCCCCGGGCTGCTGGTCACCGGTTCCGCGCTCCACCTCACGCCCGGGCCGCTGCGGCAGACCGCGGCGCTCTGGCGCTCCCCCGGCGTCAATACGGCCTGGCGGCGGGTGGATCTGCCCGACGCCGGGACCCACAGCGAGGCGGTCTCGGCCCACTGCCCCTCACCGGACGCGGTATGCGTCGTCGCCGGGCAGGTCGACGGGGCCCTGGCCCTGTGGCGGCTCGACGGCGAGCGCGCCCAGCGGCTCAACGGCATACCCCGCCTCGCCGTCGGCGACCAGGACCCCGTGCCCGCACCCCTCGTGGCCGGTTCGACGTCCCTGGTCGTCAGCCCCTCCGGAGCGGGGACGACGGTGCTGACCGGCGCGCCGTTGGGTGGGGACGGCCCGTGGCGCACCTCGGCCGGCCCGGGTGGACGTCCGCTCGCGGCAGCCATGGTGGGCGACCGGCTCTACGTCGCCACCCGTCAGCAGCCCGGGGGACCGACGTCGCTGTGGTCGGCGCGCTGGACCGGGTGACCCCTCAGGCGGGCAGCTCCATCGGCAGGCCGAACAGGTCGAAGAGGCGCAGGTCGAAGTAGGCGGTGACCCGGGTGACGCCGCGGGGGCCGACCGTGAGCTGCTGCAGCTGGAACGCCCGCAGCCGCCCGTCGTCGTCGCGCATGTAGAGGCCGTAGGCCGGCTGGCCGTTCGCCGTCGTCGGCACGAGCCGCATGTCGCCCGGGCCGCTGGCGGGGCACTGGGTGGCGATGAGGCGGCCGATCGCCTCGTTGCCCTGGTACCACCCCGTGAAGGGCGGCATGTCCCATACCGCGTCGGCCGTGAGCATCGCGACGATGCCGTCGATGTCGTAGCGCTCGAAGGCGGAGACGTACCGCTCGAGCTGGGCCCGGACGGCCGGGTCGTCGACGCCGAGGGACGCCGACGCCTCGTCGGGAGGGTCGAGCTTGGCCATCTGCCCACGGGCCCGCTGGAGCGCGCTGTTGACCGCCGCAACGGAGGTGTCGAGAGCCTCCGCGACCTCCGCCGCGTGCCAGGCGAGGACGTCGCGCAGGATGAGGACGGCCCGCTGGATGGGGGTGAGGTGCTGCAGAGCGGCGATGAAGGCGATCCGGATGGAGTCGCTGCTCACGGCGGCGGCCTCGGGGTCGACCGGGGCGGTGCCGGCCACGACCCGCTCGGGCAACGGCTCCAGCCAGGAGACCTCGGGCCGCGACTCGAGGGCCCCGACGGGGTCGGAGGCCGGAGCGCCCAGGCCGGTGGGCAAGGGCCGGCGGGCCTTGCCCTTCAGTGCCGTCAGGCAGGTGTTGGT
>JBDSYO010000470.1:0-4227 GCA_039925625.1 Lapillicoccus sp.
GGCCGGACAGTCCGGACGCTCCGGCCACGGGCTCGGAGGGGTACTGGGTCAGCAAGGCGGCTGGTACTTGTCCCATGCCCCGGTCGGCTTGTTGTCGGCGCCGAACTGCGTCAGCACCAGGCCGCACAGGCCGTCGGCGCCGAGGTGCTTGGTCGGCCCGAAGGACAGGGTGAACTTGTCGGCACCGAAGGTCGCCGGGTAGGCCGTGATGGCGTCCATGGCTCCCTTGATCTTCGAGATGTCGTCGGTGCTGCCGACCTTCTCGATGGCCTTCTTGATGATCTGGACCGAGTCGTAGGCCTGTGCGTCGTAGGCCGTCACCGTGTAGCTCTCGCCCCGGCGGGCCGACAGCATCTGCTGGAGGGTCTTGGTCCGGGGGTTGTTGGGGTCGATCGATCCCATGAAGACCAGGCCCTTCAGAGCGCCGGGGCTGGCCAGCTTCCAAGAGGCCGGCTGGTTGCCGATCGAGGCGAGCGAGAAGCGCTGGATGGTGGGCACCTGCTGGGACAGGGTGTTGTGCGCGAGGACCTCGAAGTTCCCGCCGACGCTGGAGACGAGGATGACGTCCGGGCTGGCGCCTTTTAGGCGGGAGACCTGCGCGTTGAGGTCGGCGGCGTCGAGGGGCGCCTTCTCCTGGGCGACGATCGTGATGCACTGCTGGAGCCCTGGCAGGAGGAGCTTGTTGACGCCGTCGATGGTCACCGACGCGTCGCTGAGCACGGCGAGCTTGGTGTAGCCCGCCGCTTTGAACGCTCCGCAGTAGACCTTGACGAAGTCGTTGAGCAGGTTCGCCAGCGAGTATGCGTAGTCGTTGTCGGGCGCGGAGCCGAAGGTCTGCGAGATGGAGGTCGGGGCCACCGAGACGATCTTGGCCTGCTGGATGATCGGCTTGGCCTGGTTGACCGCGGTGCTGGAGCTCTGCAGCAGCAGCGCCACCGAGCCGGCGTCGATGAGCTGGCGGACGACGGACGGGGCCTTGGTCGGGTCACTTTCGTCGTTCGCGACGCTCAGCTGGACGGGCCGGCCGAGGATGCCGCCCTTCTCGTTGATCTCGTCGACAGCGTCGCGGATGGTCTTCCCCGCGATGACGCTGTAGGACGCACCCGCGCCCGTGCTGTCCTCGTCGAGACCGATGATGATGGGCTTACCGGTGAGGGCCGGGGTCGTCGCCTTCGACGTCGCCGGCGCGTCACCGCCGCCGCCTCCGCTCGAACACGCGCTGAGGGCGAGTCCCGCGACCACGACCACGCTCATTGCGGCGGTGTGCATCCGCTTCATTGCGGTCCTTCCACTGCTGTTGGGGGAACGTCATCCGGCCCCGGGAGGACCGACCGACCGGCAACGCAATCAAGCAAGCAATTGCTTGGTTAAACCGTAGGGGACCACCCTGCCCTGGTCAAGCAGTCCTGCGGGTCGCAAGCACTTCGTGACCTGACCACCCTGGTCGGGACGGCCCCGACCCCCCCAGGATGCGGTACGTTCCCCAACGAAGCGCTTGCTTGACCACCTCGGCCGACGATGGTCTGGAGGACCGTCGCACTCGGGCAGGTCGGAGCGGAGGACCGTGGCGACAGCACCGCACGACCGCAGGGCCATGATCCTCGACGAGGCGGCCGGCCTCTTCGCCCGACAGGGCATCGCCGGCACGACCGTCCGCGAGATCGCCGACGCCGTCGGCATCCTCAGCGGCAGCCTGTACCACCACTTCGCGGCCAAGGACGAGATCGCGGGGGCGATCATGACGCGCTACCTCGAGGACCTGCTGGGCCGCTATCGCGCCGTCGTCGCCGACACCCCTGACCCGGCGCAGCGGCTCGAACGGCTGATCGCCGTCTCCTTCGAGGTCGCCACCAGCCGCCCCCACGAGACCGAGATGTACCAGAGCAGCCTCCAACCGCTCCTGGACGGCCCGGACGGCCCGTCCGTACGCGCGGCCGCTGCGGAGATCCAGGCGACGTGGATCGAGACGATCGGCGCCGGGGTCGACGCGGGCGAGCTGCGTTCCGACGTCGAGCCGGCGGTCTTCTACCGATTCCTGCGCGATGCGCTGTGGCTGTCGGTGCGCTGGTTCCGGCCAGGCGGGCGATACTCGGTCAGCCGGCTGGCGGCGGACTACACGCGGGTGTTCCTCGAGGGCTATGCGACCCGGCCCGACGACCGGGGTCAGGAAAGGCGCTCGACCACCATGGCCATGCCCTGACCACCAGCAGCACACATCGTGACCAGGCCGTGCTCGCGGTCCAGCCAGCGCAGCGAGTTGAGCAAGGTGGTGGTCATTCGCGCTCCCGTCATGCCGAACGGGTGACCCAGGGCGATCGCGCCCCCGTGCACGTTGACCCGGTCGAGGTCCAGCCCGAGGTCGTCGCACACGGGCAGGACCTGCGCGGCGAACGCCTCGTTGAGCTCGACCAAGTCGAGGTCCGCGGCGGTCATACCGGCCGCCGTCAAGGCCCGTCGAACCGCCTCGACGGGGCCGAGCCCCATGATCTCGGGTGACACGGCAGAGACGCCGGTGCTGACGATCCGGGCCAGCGGAGTGATGCCGAGCTCCCGCGCGCGGACGTCGGACAGGACGACCAGCGCCGCCGCGCCGTCGTTGAGGGGGCAGCAGTTCGCTGCGGTGACCGAGCCGTCGGGCCGGAAGACCGGCGACAGCCCCGACACCGCCTGCAGGGTCACCCCCGCTCGTGGCCCGTCGTCCTTCAAGACCACCGTCCCGTCGGAGGTGGTGACCGGTGTGATGTCGGTGTCGAAGAACCCGGAGCGGATAGCGGACTCGGCACGGTTCTGGCTGAGCACTCCGAGCTCGTCCTGCCTCGCCCGGCTCACACCCCGCAGCTGAGCGACGTTCTCCGCGGTCTGGCCCATGGCCAGATACGGGTCGGGCAGCCAACCCTCCGTCCGGGGGTCCACCCAGGGGGGGACGTCCGCCCCGGTGCGCTCCGCGCTGCGCCGGCGGGCCGCGTCGTAACGGGGATGCTCCGTGCCCGGATGACCGTCGGCCTTCCCTTGCGCATAGTGGGAGACGCTCTCGAGACCGGCCGACACGAAGGAGTTCCCCTCCCCCGCGCGAATGGCGTGGAAGGCCATCCGCGTGCTCTGCAGGCTGGAGGCGCAGTAGCGCTGCACGACCGTGCCGGGCACGGTGTCGAGGCCGGCGGCGATGGCCAGCTGGCGGGCAACGTTGAATCCTTGCTCCCCGGCGGGCTGGGCGCATCCGACCACCACGTCGTCCAGGCTGGCGCCGTCGAGCTCCGGCACCTGCTTGAGGGCGGCGTCCAGCATCTGCGCCAGGAGGTCGTCGGCGCGGGTCTCGCGCAAGGACCCCTTGTAGGCCCGCCCGATCGGCGAGCGGGCGGCAGCGACGATCACGGCTTCAGGCATACGACTCATCCGTCCTCGGTACCAAGCAAGCGCTTGGTTTCACACCGTAGAGCGGACATCATCCCCCGGTCAACCAGAGAACCTGGGAGCGAGCGCTCAGGCGTCGAGCGACGCGTACCGGGCGCCGAGCCGGGCGGCACCACCGTCGACGGCGGTGAGCACCGTCAGCCCCGCGTCGGTGACGGCCACCGTGTGCTCCCAGTGGGCCGCGCGGGAGCCGTCGGTCGTCACGACGGTCCAGTCGTCGGCGAGCACGCGGGTCTCGCTCTGCCCCCAGGTCACCATGGGCTCGATCGCTCCGGTGAAGCCGGCCCGCACCACGGGACCCCGGTCGCGCACGGCGTAGTTGGGGATCTGCGGGTCCTCGTGCATCGAGCGCCCGATGCCGTGGCCGACGTACTCCTCGATGATCCCGTAGTCGTGCCGGTCGGTGCGGCCCGCGGCCTCGATGCTCTCCTCGACCGCCTCGCCCACCGCATACAGCCGCTCCCCCACGGCGAGCGCCGCAATGCCGGCCCACAGGGCGGCCTCGGTCACCGCGATGAGCCGCTGGTCCTCGGGCCGTGCGGCCTCCGGACCGCCGACGACGAGCGAGACGGCGGCGTCGCCGTTCCACCCCTCGACCTCGGCGCCGCAGTCCATGGAGAGCAGGTCGCCGTCGTGGAGCACCCGACCACCCGGGATGCCGTGCACGACCTCCTCGTTGACGCTCGTGCAGAGGGTATGCGCGTAGCCGGGCACCAGCTGGAAGTTGGGGATCCCGCCGTGCGAGCGGATGAAGTCCTCAGCGAGCGCGTCCAGCTGCAGGGTGGTGCAGCCGTCCCGCACCTCGCCCTGGAGCAT
>JBDSYO010000471.1:0-3969 GCA_039925625.1 Lapillicoccus sp.
AAGGCGTTGGAATGCCATCTGAGCTCAGGCCGATGGATCCGCGTGCACTCCGGCGTCTATCTGACCACGCCGGGTCGGGACGACTGGGACGTCCGCTCGACCGCCGCGGTGCTCGGGGCCGGATCGGGAGCGGCGTTGGCCCGAGCCAGTGCTGGGTATGCCTGGGGCCTGGTCCGCGCCGAGCCCCCGGTCCTCGACGTGGTCATCCCGGCCAGCCGGATGATGGAGTCACAGGCGTCGGTCACCGTGTCGCGGAGCCGCTACGCCCGGGTCCGCATCGATGCCCACGCCTGGCCGCACCGCGTCGGTGCCGCGCACACCGTCTTCGACCTCGCGGGGCGCAGGTCGCTCGACCGCGCCGTCACGCTCGCCGCTCGCGCCGTCGACCTACGGCTGTGCTCGACACAGGAGCTCGTCGAAGCACTCTCAGACCGGCCACGTCAGCCAGGACGGCGGCTTCTCCTCGAGGTGTTGGGCGACGTCGCGGGTGGTTCGGAGAGCGCGGCCGAGGTCCGCTATGCGAGTGACGTGGAGCTCCGCCACGGCCTACCGCGCGGGCGTCGGCAGGCGCCGACCGGCACGGGCGGGCGCAGGGACGTGGAGTACGAGGAATACGGGCTCGTCGTCGAGATCGACGGCCGGGTGGGCCACCAGGCCTGGGGCAGCCGGCAGAAGGACGGCCGCCGCGACCGGACCACGCTCGTCACCGGCAGACTCACGGTGCGCTGCTTCTGGACCGACCTCGTGCCCACGGCGTGCGAGCTGGCGGGGGACGTGGGCGCCATCTTGCACGCGCGGGGCTGGACGGGTCAGATGCGGCCGTGCGGCCCGTCCTGCGCGGCGATCCGTGCAGTCTCGCTCCCCTCCATGGGGGCGTAGTCCTTCACGGATCTACCCAGCCGCAGCGGTTTCTGGTCGGCGCGAGTGGATCGGCCGCGCACCGAGCGCGCGAGGATCGGCCGGAAGGCGAGGGCGTGGGCGGCCGGGGCGATCCGGGAGGCCAGGGCCGGGATGCGGGCGCTGAGCCCGATGAGCAGACGCGGTCGGCGATGGCGCACGGCGTCGAGGATGAGGTCGGCGGCCCGCTCGGCCGGGATGGACAGGAACCGGTCGAACGCCTCGCGCCCTTCCTCGAGGGCGCCCTCGTCCATGCCGCTGGCCGCGCGTGCGTTGCGGGCGATCGCCGTGCGGATGCCGCCGGGGTGCACGGTCGTCACGCCGGCGCCGTGCAGCCGCAGCTCCGAGCGCAGCGCCTCGCTGAACCCGCGGAGCCCGAACTTGCTCGCGCTGTAGGCGGTCTGCCCGGGCGGCGCCACGATGCCGAAGATGCTCGAGACGTTGACGACGTGGGCGCCGGGACGGTCGATGATCGCCGGGAGCAGGTGGTGGGTGAGCCGCACCGGCGCTCGGAAGTCGATGCCGACCACCCACTCGAAGTCCTCGATCGACATCTGCTCGAACAGGCCGGCCATGGCCACGCCGGCGTTGTTGACGAGCAGGTCCACGTGCGGGTGCGCCTCGACGACGGCCCGGGCGGCCGCCTCCAGCGCGGCGTCGTCGGACACGTCGACGACGTGGGTCTCCACGGTGGCGGTGCGGTGGAACGCCCGCACGTCGTCGGCGACCGTGGCGAGGCCGGCGCCGTCGCGGTCGAGGAGTACGAGGTCGGAGCCGCGTTCGGCGAGTGCGTGGGCCAGGGCCGCGCCGATGCCGCTCGCCGCCCCGGTGACGACGGCGATGGCCCCCTCGAACTCGAACCGGGTCAGCCGAGTCATGACGCACTCCTCCCGACGCCGTCCCTGCGGACGAACGTCAGCTCCTCGTCGAGCCGAGCGCGCCGGACGGCCCGCCGGTCGGTGAACCAGTTCTGCGGCAGCGTCCAGGGTTCCCGGTCTCCTTGCTTCGGCAGCTGCGCCTCGCCGCGCAGGACGTAGCCCGACGAGAGCGCCATCAGCGGCCGGGCCGTCTGCGGCGGCGGGGCATCCGGCGTGGCCGAGACGTACCCGTTCCGCTCCATCTCGGCCAGCACCCGGCATACCAGCGTGTGCGTCACCTCGGTCCGCAGGGTCCAGGAGGCGTTGATGTAGCCGATGCAGACGAAGAAGTTCGGTACCCCCGCGAGCATCGCCCCCCGGTAGGTGAGGCTCTGGCCCACATCGACGGGCTGCCCGTCCACGTCGAGGGCGACGCCGCCCACCGCCAGCAGCGACAGTCCCGTCGCCGTGACGACGACGTCGGCCTCGAGGAGCCGCCCCGACGCCAGCCGGATGCCGCTGGCCTCGAACCGCTCGACGTGGTCGGTGACGACCCGCGCCCGGCCGTCCGCGACGGCGTGCAGGAAGTCGCCGTCGGGGGCCACGCACAACCGCTGGTCCCAGGGGTCATAGCGCGGGGTGAAGTGCGCGTCCACCGCCTCGTTGCCGACGACGGCAGCCATGCCGCGGCGCAGGTACCACCGGGCGAGGGCCGGTCGGCGCTGGGCGATCCCGTAGAACGCGATCATCGTGGCCGCGTTGCGGGTGCGCAGGAGCGGGTCGGCCACGCGGTGCGGCAGGTGGGCGAGCAGCCGGCCAACCGGGTCTGGGCCGCCGACCGACGTGACCCAGCTCGGTGAGCGCTGCAGCATCGTCACCTCGGCCCCCGCGTCGGCGAGGGCGGGCACGAGGGTGATGGCGGTGGCCCCGCTGCCGATGACGACGACGCGGCGGCCCGCCAGGTCAAGGTCCTCGGGCCAGCGCTGTGGGTGCAGCACCGTCCCGGCGAAGTCGGAGAGCCCCGGGAAGTCGGGCGTGTAGCCCCGGCTGTGGTCGTAGTAGCCGGTGCACGCGTACAGCACCGAGCAGGTCCAGGTCTGCCGCTCATCCCCCGCCATCGCCTCGACCGTCCACCGCGCGTCGGGTGTCGACCAGGACGCCGACACGACCCGGACGCCGAGCCGGATGTGCCCGGCGACACCCGTCTCCCGGGCCGTCTCCTGCACGTAGTCGAGGATCGCCGCGCCGCCGCCCAGGCGCTCGGGGCGCCGCCACGGGCGGAAGGGGTAGCTCAGCGTCTGCATGTCGGAGTCGGACCGCACCCCGGGGAAGCGGAACGTGTCCCACGTGCCGCCGACCGCCTCGCGCGCCTCGAGGATCGCGAACGTCGTGCCCGGCCGCTCGTGCAGCAGGTGCCACCCGGCCCCGACTCCGGCCAGGCCTGCACCGACGACGAGGACGTCGACGTGGCGGGCGGTCACCTCCGCGTTCAGAGCGACGACAGGATCGCTGGCGTGGCCCGGTCGACGAGGTCCTCGTACTCCGGGTGCCGCTTGAGGTAGGCGCTGACGAACGGGCAGACGGGGACGACCCGGCGCCCGGAGGCGCGCACGGCGTCGAGGGCGCCGGCCACGAGGACGCTACCGAGGCCCTGGCCGCCGAAGTTCTCGTCGATCTCGGTATGCGTGAAGACGCGGCGCTGGCCACCGCCTTCACCACCCGGGCGGTCGACGTAGGCCGCGAAACCGGCGCGACGGCCGGCCACGGTGATCTCGTAGCGGTGCTCGCCCGGCACGTCGCGCACGGTGATGTCACGGCCCGTCGTCGGGCGGCTCGTCTCGGTCACCGCACGACGGTACAGGGCGTCCCTGCCGACTCCCTGGATCCGCGACTACGGTGACGCGATGGACGAGGCGGGGCGGAGTCCGGTCGCCTGGCGGCCGGTGGGGGCCGCGATGGCGGTGCTGGCCGTCCTGCTCACGGTGACGAGCGCGGGATACGGCTACCACCGCGACGAGCTCTACTTCCGGATGCTGCCGCCCCAGTGGGGCTACGTCGACCAGCCGCCGCTGACACCGGTGCTCGTGCAGGCGATGTCGGCGCTGGCCGACCAGGTCTGGGCCGTGCGGTTGCCGGCGACGGTGTTCGCGGTCGTCACCGTGCTCCTCGTCGCCCTCGTGACGCGGGAGCTCGGAGGCGGGCGGCTCGCCCAGGG
>JBDSYO010000472.1:0-7415 GCA_039925625.1 Lapillicoccus sp.
AGACCGACCAGCGCGACCTCGGACAGCAGCTCGTCGCGGTCGGCGAAGTGCCGGTAGGCGGCGTTGTGGGAGACACCCGCGCGACGAGCGACCTCCCGCAGCACGACCCCCGACGGCCCGCTCTCCCGCGCCAGCTGGACGCCGGTGCGGATCAGCTCCTCACGCAGGTTGCCGTGATGGTAGCTCGTCATCCGTCGATCCTAGCGAGGTGTTGACAGCGCCCACATCACCGTGTTCACTGATCAATGTTGACACTGCCTACATTGCTCTGCCGCCTGAAAGGCCAGCACCATGAACCGAAAAGTCGGGATCCTCGTCGCGATCTACGCCGCCGTCCTGGCCATCAACCTGGACACGACCATCGTCAACGTGGCCCTGCCCACGATGGCCCGTGACCTGGACGCCGGCACCACCTCGCTCCAGTGGGTGGTCGACGGCTACACGCTGGCCTTTGCCACGCTCGTGCTGGCCGCCGGGTCCATGTCGGATCGCTACGGTCGCCGCCCCGCGCTCATCGTCGGCCTGCTCGGCTTCGCGGCGGCCAGTGTGGCCGGAGCCATGGCGACGTCGGTGGGCGCCCTGGTCGCGGCCCGCATCGTCATGGGCGTCTTCGCGGCCCTCATCTTCCCGACCACGCTGTCGGTGATCTCGAACGCCTTCCCCGATCGGAAGGAACGGGCGGCTGCGCTCGGGGGCTGGGGCGCCGTCGTCGGAGTGGGGGTCGCCGCCGGTCCGGTGACCGGCGGCCTGCTGCTCACCCACTTCGCGTGGGGCAGCGTGTTCCTGGCCCTGGCTCCCCTCGCCGTCCTGGCCGCCGTGCTGGCCGCCTACCTCGTGCCGGAGTCGCGTGACCCTCGCGTGCCGCCCCTCGACGTCGCCGGCCTCGTCCTGTCGGTCGCGGTGCTCAGCCTGCTCACCTACACGATCATCGAGGCGCCGACCCGAGGGTGGGACTCGGCGTGGACCCTCGGCGGGTTCATGCTCACAGCCGCACTGCTCGCCGTCTTCGTCCGGGTCGAACGCCGCGCCGCCCACCCCCTGCTCGACGTGACTCTCTTCGCGGACCGGCGGTTCAGCGCGGCCAGCGGGGCGGTGACCATCACGTTCTTCTCGTTGGCCGGCTTCATCTTCCTCATCACGCAGTACTTCCAGCTGATCCGCGGCTACGACCCGTTGTCCACCGGCGCTCGGATCCTGCCCGTGGCGGTCGCCATCGCGGTGGCCTCGGTCGCCGGGGGCGTGCTCGCTCCCCGCTGGGGCACCCGGTCGGTCGTCACCACCGGGCTCCTCCTCTTCGGCGTCGCCATGACGTGGATCGGCGTCTCGGCCGTCGACGTGTCCTACGCGACGGTCATCGTGCCGCAGATGCTCCTCATGGGGCTGGGCATGGGTCTGGTGTCGACCCCGGCCACCGAGTCGATCCTCCTAGTGCTTCCCCCGTCGCGCGCGGGGGTCGGCTCGGCCGTCAACGACGCGACGCGGGAGCTCGGGGCCACCCTGGGCGTCGCGGTCGTCGGGTCGTTGTTCTCCTCCGTGTTCAGCAGCCGCCTCGGTGGCAGCGCCTTCGCGCAGCTGCCTCAGAGCGGGCTTGCGCAGGCGCAGGAGTCCGTGACCACCGCTATAAGCCTCGGCCAGAACCGGCCCGACCTGCTCGACGCCGCCCGGGAGTCGTTCATGAGCGCCCTGCACGCGGGCACGCTCCTCGTGGCCGCCGTCTGTCTGCTGGGGGCGGCCGTGGCGGCCATCGCCCTGCCCGGTCGCGGGTTCACCCCGCCGGTCGTCCCGGAGCCCACGCTCGAGCCGGCCGAGACCGGCTGACCACGCTGGACTCGGGGCCCGTCCACCCCCCACCATCGGGGGTCGGCCCCATCGGGGGCCTCGAAACGCTAGGGGTGACCGTGGTCGAACGCGACGACGTCCTGGCCCTGCTCGTCCCGTTCGGGCTCGGCTCCGGCGTCCTGTCCCCCGGGCCCGTGGCCCTCGGGCGAGTGGGTGCCGTGTGGCGGCTGGACACCGACGATCTCAGCTGGGCGGTCAAGGCCAACGGCAACGGGGACACCGAGGCGGGGGCTGGTTCGTCGGCGGGCTTCCAGGAGGCGGCGGTACACGCCGGCGTGTCGGCGCCGGGCGTGCGGCGCACCCACGACGGCACTGTCCTGGCCCACCTCGGTGGCGGCCGGACCGTGCGGGTCCTGGAGTGGGTCGACCTCGCTGACCCGGACATCGCCCTCGACCCCGCCGCGGTCGGCGAGCTGCTGGGCGGGCTGCACCGGGTGCCCGACGGTCCCTGGGCATCCGGTATGCCCGCGACGGTGGACCCGTGGTTCACCCGCCCCGTCGGGGCGCCGGCCTGGGACGCCCTGATCGCGTCGCTGGCGGAGGCC
The DNA here is from genome assembly GCA_039925625.1 of Lapillicoccus sp. GTDB lineage: Bacteria > Actinomycetota > Actinomycetes > Actinomycetales > Dermatophilaceae > Lapillicoccus. The sequence continues at coordinate 2,385 of JBDSYO010000472.1, forward strand.
GGCGCGCCGTTCGCACCCGCCTACGCCGCCCACCGCGACGAGCTGGTGGCGCTGGAGACGCTCGTCGAGGCCCCGGTCCGGCTCCGGGCCTGCCACCGGGACCTCTTCGCCGACAACCTGCGAGCCCGCGGCGGTGGTGGACTGTGCGCGTTCGACTTCGACAACGCGGGACCGCAGGACCCCGACCACGAGCTGGCCTTCGTCCTGACCGAGTTCGCGACCGACGCATCCGGGGCGGTCGACCCGGTGAGGGCCCGCACCCTGGTCGAGGCGTATGCCGCGGCCGGCGGCCCGGGGCGGCTGCGCGGGCCGGGGTCGTTCTCGATGGTCATTGCCGTGCTCGGGCACATCGGCCAGCTGGCCGGCGAGCGGTGGCTGGGGGCCGACGACGCGTCTGCGCGCGACGACATGGCGCAGTGGGCCGGCGAGCTGACCGGACGTCCGCTGACCCGCGCGGTGGTGACCGAGCTGCTCGACGTGACCCGCTGACGCCCGGTGGCCGGTCGGTCAGCCGGTCGGCGGGATCAGCACCGCGAGCACGGCCCAGACAACCGGCGCGGTCATGACCAGCGAGTCGAGCCGGTCCATGAGGCCGCCATGGCCCGGGAGGATGTTCGACATGTCCTTGATGCCGAGGTCGCGCTTGATCGTGGACTCGACGAGGTCACCCGCCGTGGCCGCCACCGCCGCCGCCGCCCCGGCCACCAGCCCGACCCACCACGGACCGTGCAGCGCCCAGACCACGCAGCCCACGCCGACCAGCATGCAGAACCCCACCGAGCCGGCGAAGCCCTCCCACGACTTCTTGGGGCTGATCGTCGGCGCCATGGGGTGCCGTCCCGCGAGGACGCCCACGGCATACCCGCCGATGTCGCTCGAGACGGTGAGGGCGATGTAGGTGAACAGCCGCCATTGACCGTCGACCGGGGCGAGCAGCAGCGAGCTGAACGCCGCGAGCAGCGACGGGTAGGCGGCGACGACGGTGCCGCCCAGGACGTCGCGGGCGGCGCCGGCCACGCCGTCGGCGACCCGCCAGACCAGCACGGCCACGCAGGTCAGGGCGAAGCAGATGAGCAGCGCCGACCCGCCGCCGACGTAGGCCGACCCCAGCATGGAGACGGCGCCGACGACGCTCGGCACGACCGGGACCGCGAAGCCTCCGGCGCGCATGGCCCGGCACAGCTCCCAGACCCCCACGCAGACCGAGGCCGTGGCCAGCACGACGAACGTCCACTTGGGGACGACGAACAGCGTGAGGACGACGGCCGCGCCGAGGGTGATCCCGACCGCGAAGGCCGCCGGCAGGTTGCGCCCGGCGCGGGAGACCTTGACCGACTGGACCTCGGTCGTCACCGGGGCGACCACGGCGCCCTCGGCACCCTGGGTGGCCGGACCGGGGTCGGTCGCTGCGGGTTCGCTCATCGTTCGGGGTGTCGGCTGGTCGTGGCGGTCAGACCTCGAGCAGCTCGGACTCCTTGCCCTTGAGCAGGACGTCGATGTTGTCGACGTACTTCTTGGTCATGCCCTCCAGGTCCTTCTCGCCGCGGGCGCCGTCGTCCTCGCCCACCTCGCCGTCCTTCACGAGCTTGTCGAGGTCGGTCTTGGCCTTCCGGCGCACGTTGCGGATGGAGACCCGGGCCTCTTCGGCCTTGTGGTGCGCGAGCTTGATGTAGTCGCGGCGACGGTCCTCGGTGAGCACGGGCAGGACGCACCGGATGACGTTGCCGTCGTTGCTGGGGTTGACCCCGAGGTCGGAGTCGCGGAGCGTCTTCTCGATCTCGTGCATCGACGACTTGTCGAACGGGCTGATGAGGATGGTGCGGGCCTCAGGCGTCTGGAACGAGGCCAGCTGCTGCAGGGGGGTGGGCGCGCCGTAGTAGCTCACCATCAGCTTGTTGAACATCGCCGGGGTGGCTCGACCCGTGCGGATGGCGGCGAAGTCCTCCTTGACGACCTCGACCGCCTTCTCCATCTTCTCCTCGGCTTCGAAGAGCGTCTCGTCGATCATCGTGGTTACAGCCTGCTTCCCTCACCGTGCGAACGTCCGGTATACCGCGATGCCCGTCACGCGGGGGTGACGAGCGTGCCGATCCTCTCACCTTGCAGAGCGCGGGTGATGTTTCCCTCGCCCTCCATGCCGAAGACGACCATGGGCAGCTTGTTGTCGTGGCAGAGGCTGAATGCGGCCTGGTCGACGACCCGCAGGTTGCGCTGAATCGCCTCGTCGAAGGTGAGCGTCTCGAGCTTCTTGGCCTCGGGGTGGATCCGAGGGTCGGAGTCGTAGACCCCGTCGACACCGCTCTTGCTCATGAGCACGACGTCGCACTTGATCTCGAGCGCCCGCTGCGCGCTGACGGTGTCGGTGGAGAAGTACGGCATGCCGGCGCCGGCGCCGAAGATGACGACCCGGCCCTTCTCGAGGTGGCGGATGGCCCGCCGCGGGATGTAGGGCTCGGCGACCTGGCCCATGGTGATGGCCGTCTGCACCCGCGTCTCGATGCCGGCCTTCTCGAGGTAGTCCTGCAGGGCGAGGCAGTTCATCACCGTGCCCAGCATCCCCATGTAGTCGGCCCGCGTGCGGTCCATGCCCTTGGCCTGCAGCTCGGCACCACGGAAGAAGTTGCCCCCGCCGATGACGATGGCGACCTGCACCCCGCTGCGCACGGCACGCGCGATCTGGTCGGCGATGTCGCGGACGACGGAGGGGTCGAGGCCGACCCGGCCTCCGCCGAACACCTCGCCCGAGAGCTTGAGCAGGGCCCGCCTGACGTGGTCCTCGCGGGGGGTGGTCGTCACCGGTGGGCTCCTGACGTCGACGACGGGCGGTCGCCCGATGGTTTCACATCCCTGTGCCTCGTCTCGCCGACCACCCGATCGTCAGAGCAGCGGTATGCCGTTGCCTCGTGACGTGTCGGTTGAGCGGCGCCGGCCCGGCCTACGCTGCCGTATGCCTCCCGCGCTCGCCGCGAGCCTCGTCGCCGTCATGGTGGCCGCCCTCCTGTGGCGCCGCCGCTCCGGGCGTCGCGAGCCGGGTCTCTCCCGGGGCGAGGTCGCGTCCGGCGTTCTCGGCACGCTCGGCCTGGTGGCGCACTGCATCGCGATGTTCTTCGGCGAGATGTTCCTGAGCCTGCTCGGCGGGGTGCCGGGCGTTCGCGGCTACGCCGATGCGGTCAACGGGATGGGTCCCGCCAGCATCGCCGCCTACGTGCTGCCTGCGGCCTTCCTGCTGGTCGCTGTCCGCCGCCGGCGCGTCCCCACCATCGCGGTCCTGCTTGCTCTGGGCTTCGTGGGAGTCACGATGTACGACGGCGGACCCCTCTGGCTGCACCTGACTGCGATCAGCTGCCTCGTCGTGGTCCTCGCCGGGCTGGTCTCGCCCCTGCAGCGCACCCGGCGACGGTCGCCCCCAGGCACACCGACCTCTCTCCCGGGCTCACCCGCAGGCTGACGTCGAGGCCAACGCCGCCGCGGGAGACCCCTGCGCCCTAGGGTCTTCCCGTGAGCGACGAGCGCGAGACCCTGACCTGGGCCGACTTCGGTACGTCCGTGCGCGACCTCGCGCAGCTGGTCGCCGACGACTTCGAGCCGGAGATGGTGCTGTCCATCGCCCGCGGCGGCCTCCTCATCGGCGGCGCCCTCGGCTACGCGCTCGGGATCAAGAACACCTACACGATGAACGTCGAGTTCTACACCGGCGTCGACGAGCGCCTCGAGGTGCCGCGGATCCTCCCGCCCGCCCCGGACTTCGTGGACCTCCAGCACGCCAAGGTGCTCATCGCCGACGACGTCGCCGACACCGGGCATACCTTGCAGTCGGTGCAGGAGTTCGTGGCCGGGAAGGTCGGCGAGGTGCGCACCGCCGTCATCTACGAGAAGCCGCACTCGATCGTGCGGTGCGACTACGTGTGGAAGCGCACCGACCGGTGGATCAACTTCCCGTGGAGCACCGAACCGCCGGTCCTGCGCTCGGCGTCGACGGTCCTGGACGCCTGACCGTCGGCCCACCCGCCGGACGCCCTAGGGCAGCCGCGCGGCGACGACCCGCTCGAGGACGTCGAGGGGCAGCGACCCCGAGTCGAGCACGGCGGAGTGGAACCCCTTCACGCTGAACCCGCTCCCCTGCCGGGCCTCCGCCTCGCGCCGGAGCCGCTGGATCTCCAGCCGCCCGACCATGTAGGACGTGGCCTGTCCGGGCGTGACGATGTAGCGGTCGATCTCGGGCCGCACGACGCCCTCGCTGAGCGGCGAGTGGTCGAGCATGAACCGCACCGCCTGCTCGCGGCTCCACCCGAGCGAGTGCAGGCCGGTGTCGACCACGAGCCGGGTGGCGCGCATGGAGTCGGCCGCCAGCATGCCGAGCCGCTCGACCGGGCCGCTGTAGAGCCCCATCTCGTCGGAGAGCCGCTCCGTGTAGAGGCCCCAGCCCTCGGCGTACGCGCTGTTGTTCAGGTGCTTGCGGAACTCGGGGACCCCGGTCAGCTCGCCGGCGATGGCCAGCTGGAGGTGGTGCCCGGGGATGCCCTCGTGGAAGGCCATCGCCTCGAGCTCGAACGTGCCCCACGAGGTGGGGTCGCTGACGTTGATGAAGAAGGTGCCGCCCCGGCTGCCGTCCGACGCCGGCGGGAAGTAGAAGGCCTTGGCCCCTGTGGTCGTCCCCTCGACGACGCACGGGGCCTGCGGGAGCACCTCGAACCAGCCGCCGATGGCCGCCCACGCGCGGGCCATCGCCGTCTCGGACGCGGTGACCAGCTCGTCGCCACCAGTGAAGTGCAGCGCCGGGTCGTCGCGCATCCGGTCGAAGATCTCCGTGACGTCGGACGTGCCGAGGGCCTCCGCGCCGAGACGGCGGTACTCGGCGGCCAGTGACTCGACCTGGGCGAGCCCGGTGTCGTGGATGTCCTGGGCGGAGCGGTCGGTCGTCGTGAAGTAGCGCAGAGTGCGGGCGTAGGCGTCGTCGCCGCCCTCGAGGTGGGTGAGCCCCGCCCGGTCGTCGGGCCGGGCGTGCGGGAGGACCTCGTCGCGCAGCACGTC
>JBDSYO010000473.1:0-5408 GCA_039925625.1 Lapillicoccus sp.
CAACCCGCTGCGGGTCGACCTCGCCCCGGGCACGCCCGGCGGCTCACTCGACGCCGTCGCGGTCAGCAGGGCGGCGGACGGGACGGCCGCACTCAGCCTCAACCCCGGCCGGGTCGACCCCACCAACAGCGCCTGGACGTCGTCGCGCAAGCCGCTCGCCGGTGAGTTCGTGTTCCAGGGCCGCAAGGTCATCGTCGTCGCCAACCACTTTAACTCCAAGGGGGGCGACCAGACGGCGGACGGGCGCTTCCAGCCGCCGAACCGCTCCTCCGAGGTGCAGCGCACGCAGCAGGCGATCGTGCTCAACGGGTTCGTCAAGGACGTCCTCGCCGCCGACCCGAACGCCAACATCGTGCTGGCCGGCGACTTCAACGACTACCAGTTCTCGGCACCGGTCCTGCGGCTCACCGACAACGGGGCGACGCTCAACGACCTCATCCTCACGCTGCCGGAGAACGAGCGCTACACCTACGTCTTCAACGGCGTCTCCCAGGTGCTCGACCACATCTTCCTCAGCAAGGCGGTCACGGACTTCCAGTACCAGGTGGTGCACCTCAACGCCGAGTTCGCCGGGCAGACGTCCGACCACGACCCCCAGGTCGTCCGGATCCGCCCCTCGGTCCGGCAGGGCACCCTGACCCTCGACCCGGCGACCGTCTACGTGGGCGCCGCCTCCACGACGGTGCGGCTCGCCGGCTGGTACCCCAACCGCGCGTTCACCATCGCGCTGGACGGAGCCACCGTCGGGACGATCACGACCGACGCCAACGGCGCGGCCACCCTGTCGCTGTCCCTGCCGGCCGGGACCGCCCTGGGCGCGCACACCGTGACGGCGACGGCCACGACGGACGGCGCCACGGCGTCGGCCACCCTGACCCTCAAGGTGGCGCTGGGCTCGGTCACCCTGTCGCCGCCGAAGATCAAGGCGGGCAAACAGCTCAAGGTCGAGCTGTTCCAGTGGTCGCCGGGGGTCACCCTCACCGTGTTGCTCGACGGCACCACGACGCTGGGCACCCTGACGACCGACGCCAACGGGTATGCCGAGGGCAAGGTGCTCATCCCGGCGGGCACGTCGGTGGGTGGACACCAGGTCGTGGTCCGGGCCGCGGACGGCGGCTCGGTCTCCACCGCGCTGGAGGTCAGCCGGTGAGCCGGCCTTAACGCTGGGTTACCGCGACGGGCCGGGGAACGAATCTCCGGCCCGTCGCTGTTGGACGAGATGACCGCATTCCACCGCCCTTGAGCACTCTGAGGAGATGCCCGGATGAGCCTGTTCAGCAAGAAGACCGTCCCCACGACCGACCCGGCCGGTGCGGCATACCCCGTCGCCAAGACCGACGAGGAGTGGCGCTCGCAGCTCTCCCCCGCCGAGTTCGCCGTCCTTCGTGAGGCGGGCACCGAGCGAGCCTTCGTCGGCGAGTACACCGACACGAAGACCGAGGGCGTCTACTCGTGCCGCGCCTGCGGGGCCGAGCTGTTCCGCAGCGACACGAAGTTCGAGTCGCACTGCGGGTGGCCGTCCTTCTACGCCCCGCTGGCCGAGGACCGGGTGGAGTACATCGAGGACCGCGGCTTCGGCAGCGTCCGCGTCGAGGTGCGCTGCAAGAGCTGCGGCTCGCACCTCGGCCACGTCTTCGAGGGCGAGGGCTACGGCACCCCGACCGACCAGCGCTACTGCATCAACTCGATCAGCCTCCGCCTCGAGCCCCAGCCGGTCAGCGGCGCGCAGGCAGAGACCCTCGACCGCGACCAGCTGCGGTCGTAATACCCCCCTTTTGGCCGACCTCGCTTCACCTGCCTCGCTTTATCGGGTGACCCGATAAAGCACCGCTTCGCTGGAGAAACGTTCTCCAGCGAAGCGTGCAGTTGTTCGGCTAAGCGACCGACGTGATGTGGGGCTGACGCAGGACGGCGCGTATGCGGGCCAGCAGGACGGCCGGCCGGGCCAGCTCGTCCCACGTCACCCGGATGACGACGTAGCCCAGGCTGCGCAGGCGGTCCTCGCGACGCTTCTCGGCGATGAGGGCATCGACTCCGCCGTCGGTGTACTTCACGAGCCCGTCGAACTCGATGACGACGTTGGTGCCGTCGACGAGGAAGTCCACTCGGGCGACGACACGGCCCGACTCGTCCCGAACCAGGCTCTGCGGCAGCACGTCGATGTGGGCGAGCCGCAGGATCACCCGCAGCCGGGACTCGCCGACCGACTCGGATCGGCCGTCGAGCAGCGTGGCGAGCGTCGACAGTCGAGCCGACCGTGGCCAGCCCTTGACGGCCGCCGCGACATCGGCGAGGTCGTCCAGGCGGAACAGGCCCCGATGGAGGGCGGCGTCCGCAGCGACCACACCGTCGATGACGCTGCAGTCCATCGTCAGCTGGGCCACGGCCCACGCGGGCGTGACGGCCGGACCGAGGTCGGTCAACACGACGGGCTCGCCCCGGTGCGGGCGGATGACGAAGCTCTGGGTCTGCACCTCGGAGGCGACCGGACGCGCGAGACTCGCCCGCCGGTGCCGCCCGAGTAGAGGCAGCCCGTGGGCCAGCGCCGCACTGGCCTGGGTATGCGCCGAGTCCGGGTAAAGGAGGAGACCACCTCGGCTGAGTGCCCGGAGCCACCCGTCCGGTGTGTCGAGGTCGGGTGAGGGCAGCGCATACAGCCCACGGCCGAGATGCTTGAGCCCACCTCGCCGAACCCCGGCCAGGAGAGCCCGTGCATCCCACCCGAGGGCCAGGGCCTGGCTGGTCGTGAAGAGCCCCGCCTGGCTGTGGGCGAGCATCTCGAGTGTCTCCATGGAGTCACCGTGCGACCTCTACCGGCAGGTGTCAGCCCAGGTGTCGGTCCCTGTGGACGGTGGGACGACAGGGCCAAGGGGTGTGGACGGCGCGCTTCGCTAGACAAGTGCTCGCTTCGCTGGACAACGGTTCTCCAGCGAAGCGCCCCTTTATCGGGTGACCCGATAAAGCTGGGACAGCCCGGGGCGCTAGCGGAGGTTGGCCACCATCGCCTCCACGCTCACGAGGGGACCGGTGTAGAACGGCACCTCTTCGCGGACGTGACGGCGGGCCTGCGACGCCCTCAGCTCGCGCATGAGGTCGACGATGCGGTGCAGCTCGTCGGCCTCGAAGGCGAGCACCCACTCGTAGTCGCCGAGCGCGAACGCCGCCACCGTGTTGGCGCGCACGTCGGGGTAGTCGCGGGCCATCTTCCCGTGCTCGACGAGCATGTCGCGCCGCTCGGTGTCGTCGATGAGGTACCAGTCGTACGAGCGCACGAACGGGTAGACGCAGATGTAGGTGCGCGGCGCCTCCCCCGCGAGGAACGCCGGCACATGGCTCTTGTTGAACTCGGCCGGCCGGTGCAGAGCCGCCACCGACCAGACCGGCTCCATCACCTGGCCGAGCTCGGTGCGCAGGAACCGGTGATAGGCCGACTGGAGCTGCTCGATCGTCTCGGCGTGCCACCAGATCATGACGTCGGCGTCGGCGCGCAGGCCGGCCACGTCGTAGAACCCGCGCACCACCACCCCTTCGCCGGCGAGGTCGGAGACGAGGCCGTTCACCTCGGCCGCCAGCTTGTCGCGGTCCTCCGGCAGCGGTTCGACGGACGCGAACACCGACCACATGGCGTACCGGATCGAGTCGTTGATCTCGCGGACGGCGGACGGGGCGGGCTTGCGGCTCATGGCCTCATTGTCGCAACGTCCGGGCGCGCGCTCGGACCTGGGCCACCACCTCCCGGGCGGCCGCGCGGCCGGACGCGACGCAGGCGGGGATGCCCACCCCCTGGTATGCCGCCCCGGCCAGACCCAGCGCGGGCAGGGTGGCGACCGCCTCGAGGACGGTCGCCACCCGGTCGAGGTGACCGACGGCATACTGCGGCAGACCGCCTCCCCACCGCTGCACGTGCGTGTCGACCGGGTCCGGCAGGGCGGGGCCGAGGACGGCGCGCAGGTCGGCGAGCGCGACGTCGACGAGATCGGCGTCGTCGCGCTGCAGCACGGCCGTCTCCCGCGCCCGGCCGACCGACGCCCGCAGGAGCACCGTCTCGCTCGACAGGGCGTCGACCCACTCCCACTTGGAGGCGCTGAACGTGGCCGCTTTGATCGTCAGCCCCTCGACGGGCGGAACCAGAAAACCCGAGCCCCCGATCAGCGCGGCCGCCGAGCGGGGCACGGCCAGCGTGACGATGGCGACCGAGGCGTACTCGACGTCGGCGAGCAGCGCGGCGGCGGACGGCGTATGCGGGCGCAGGAGCCGCGCGGTCGGGGCAGCCGGGGCGGCGAGCACGACCCCGTCGGCCTCGACCGTGTGCGGGGTGGTCGTGGGGCCGGTCACCAGCCGCCAGCCGGTCGGGGTGCGGGCCAGCTCGCGCACGGTCGTCCCGGTGCGCAGCTCCACCCCCCGCTCGACGAGGAGGGCGGCCAGGTGGGCTATGGCCGACCCGAGCCCACCCGTGAACCCCGCGAAGACCGGGCCCGTGGCGGCGGTTGTCGGCAGAGCGGCGGCCGCGGCGGTCACCGACGTCCCGGTGCGAGCCGCCGGCCACAGTCCCGGCACCGACGCCTGCAGGGACAGCTCTCGGGCGTGCCCGGCGTACACGCCGGCGAGGAGGGGCTCGACGAGCCGGTCGACGACCGCGTCGCCGAGGCGCTGGGCGACGAAGTCGCCGACCGACACGTCACCGGGTAGCGGGGGCCCGAGGCGCTCGGCCCCGGCGCGGGCCGCCTCCTCCACGGTCAGCACCCCGATCGTTGTCGCGGGGTCGGACGGCACGCCCATCAGCGTGCGGGGCGGAAGGGGACAGAGGGCGCCCCGGCTCCAGATCGCGGCCGGTACGGGGCGGGGGTGGACGACGTCCGTCGAGAGTCCCGCCTCGGCGAAGAGGTCGAGCGCCTCCGGACGACGGGCCAGCATCGACTCGGCGCCGACGTCGATGGGCTGGCCGGCCACGTCGGCGGTGCGCAGCTTGCCACCGGGACGGTCTGCCGCCTCCAGCACGATGACGTGGATGTCGTTGTGCTGCAGCAGCTCCCACGCGGCGGCGAGTCCGGCGATGCCCGCGCCGACGACGACCACCGTGGGCTGGCTCACCGGCCCAGCGTGTCATGACCGAATCGTGATGCAACGGTCGGATCCGTGCCGGGTGTCACTAGGGGTAACCCGTCCGGTGCGGACGGTCGCCACCAGGAGGTATGCCGTGTTCCTGCTCCGCACGTCACGTCCGTCTCGCACGTCCCTCCGGTCTGGCGGGCTCGCCGGGGTCGGCCTCGTCGCCGCCCTCGCGCTCGGCGCCTGCTCCGCCTCGGAGTCGGCGGGGAGCTCGTCGGGATCGAGCGCCGCCCGGGCTGTCGCCCCCGCTGCGGGCGGCGCCGACGCCGCGTCGGCCGACGGGGCGCCCGCGGTCGCCG
>JBDSYO010000474.1:0-3057 GCA_039925625.1 Lapillicoccus sp.
ACATCGCCCACGAGCTCGGCGATGACGTCGACGCCGAGCTGCTCGTGGCGGAGGTCGAGCGGCGGTGGGGTCGCCTCGGCCTGCCGCCGGGCTGGGCCACCGAGCGGCAGCGCGACCTGGCCCACCTCATGGCCACGCGCCTCGCAGCGTACTTCGCCGACCCCGCGCGACCCGAGAAGGTCGACTCGGAGGCGGTCCTGCGCGTGGACATCGGCCGGGCCTCCGTCAGCGGCCGGGTCGACCGGCTCGAACGCACGCCCGACGGCCTGCGGGTGGTCGACTACAAGACGGGGGGCAGCAAACCGTCCGCCGCCGACGTGCCGGCGCACCCGCAGCTGGGCACCTACCAGCTGGCGGTGGAGCGCGGCGCCTTCGCCGCGGAGGGCACCACGTCGGCGGGCGCCGTGCTCCTGCACCTCGGTAAGGCGGCCGGACCGGTCAAGCCGGTGCCGGTCGCGCAGGTGCAGCCGCCGCTCGCGCAGCACGAGCAGCCCGACTGGGCCGAGCGGCTCGTGGCCGACACGGCCGACGGCATGGGCGGGGCCCGGTTCCCCGCCACCCCGGGCTCGTGGTGCACGTTCTGCCCGGTGCGCACCTCGTGTCCGGCCCAGCCCGAGGGGGACACGGTCCGATGAGCGTGTCCACCGACCCTCGGCCCACCGCCGCCGAGCCGCCCGCCGAGCCGCCCGTCGAGCCGCCCGCCGAGCCGCCCGTCGAGCCCGCTGCGTCGCCAGCCCACTCCGCCTCGACGTTGGCTGAGGCCCTCGGCCTGCCCCCGCCCACCGCGGAGCAGCGCGCCGTCATCGAGGCCCCGCACGACCGGCCGCTCCTCGTCGTCGCGGGAGCCGGCTCGGGCAAGACCGAGACGATGGCGTCGCGGGTCGTGTGGCTCGTGGCCAACGGGTACGTCGAGCCCGACCAGGTGCTCGGCCTGACCTTCACCCGCAAGGCGGCGACCGAGCTGGCCGAGCGCATCGGACGCCGACTGCACCGGCTCACCCGCGCCGGCATCTGGACCCCCCGCGCGCTCGACGAGGCGGGAGCCGAGCCCCTCGGCGGCATACCGGTCGTCTCGACCTATCACGCCTACGCCGGTCGGTTGGTCCGCGAGCACGCCCTCCGGCTGGGCTACGAGCCGGAGTCCCGGCTGCTCTCGGAGGCGGCCGCGTGGCAGTACGCCCACGAGGTGGTCAGCCGCTACGCCGGCGACGTCGACGACCTCACCTCGGCCGAGTCCACGGTGACGCAGGCGGTGGTCTCCCTGGCGGGTGAGCTCGCCGAGCACCTGCGCGAGCCGGAGGAGGTGGCCGCCTTCGTCGACGAGTTCGAGGTGGCGATGGCCGCGGTGCCCAAGGGCGTGACCAAGAAGCGGGTCCACCCGATGGAGACCGAGAAGGTCCTCCCCGTCCTGCGTAACCGGCGGGCGATCCTGCCGATGGTGCGCGCCTACCTCGACCTCAAGCGCCGACGCGACGCGATGGACTTCGGCGACCAGATGGCCCTGGCCGCGCGGTTGTCGCGGGAGGTACCCCAGATCGGCGCCGTCGAGCGCGGGCGGTTCCGGGCGGTGCTGCTCGACGAGTTCCAGGACACCTCCGAGGCGCAGCTGGTCATGCTGCGCGCCCTGTTCGGCACCCCGGACACCCCGGACACCCCGGACACCCCGGACACCCCGGACACCCCGGACACCCCGGGCACCCCGGGCCATGGTGGCCGACTCGGCGGCGCCGCGCCCGGCGTGACCGCGGTGGGCGACCCGAACCAGTCCATCTACGGCTGGCGCGGAGCCAGCGCGACGACGCTCACCCGGTTCCCCCAGGAGTTCGCCGTCGACGGCGTGGCCGCGCCGGTGCTCCCGCTCAGCACGAGCTGGCGCAACGACCACGCCGTCCTCGACGCGGCCAACGTGACCAGTGCCCCGCTGCGGTCGGTGCTCGTGCGACCGCTGCAGGCGCGCCCAGAAGCGCAGCCGGGCCGCATCCTCGCCGCCCGGCTGGAGACCGCGGAGCTGGAGGCCGCCTACGTAGCCGACTGGGTGGCCGCGCGGTGGGCGAGCCCGAGCGGGCGACGCACGGGGTCGTCGGCAGCCGTCCTGTGCCGCAAGCGCTCACAGTTCCCCCTCGTCGTCGACGCCCTCAAGCGCCGCGGGCTGCCGGTCGAGGTCGTCGGCCTGGGCGGCCTGCTGCTGACCCCGGAGGTCAACGACCTCGTCAGCCTGCTGTGGGTGGTGCAGGACCCCTCGCGCGGCGACCGGCTCATGCGGCTCATGACCGGTCCGTTCTGCCGGCTCGGCCCCGCCGACCTCGACGGCCTCGCGACGTGGGCCCGTGAGCAGCAGCGGCAGTCGGTGGCCGCCCCCGGCACCCCGCTGCCGCTGGCCCTGCCGGGGCTGGAACCCGACGTCGCCGACGACTTCGAGGAGCCCGGCGCCATCGACAGCGCCTCGCGCTTCTCCGACGAGTCGGGTCTGCTCCTCCACAACGAGCCGGGGCGGCCACGCGACCAGGCCCCCGAGAGCTCCGAACGGGCCAGCATCGTCGAGGCCCTCGACGACCTACCGCCCCCCGACTGGCGCGGACGCGACGGCCAGCGCATCTCCCCGCCGGCCCTCGACCGGTTGAAGGCTCTGCACCTCGTCGTGCGCGCCCTGCGCCGGCTCACCGGTATGCCGCTCGCCGAGCTCGTGGGGGAGGGGGAGCGGGCCCTCGGCCTCGACATCGAGGTGCTCGCCCGGCCCGAGCACACCGTCTCGACCGCCCGGGCCCACCTCGACGCGTTCGCGGAGGTGGCGGCGACCTTCTCCGGCTCGGCCGACCGGCCGACCCTCGGCGGTTTCCTCAGCTGGCTCGACGCCGCGCTCGAGCAGGAACGAGGGCTCGACACGCCCACGCTGGAGACCTCGCTCGACGCCGTGCAGGTGCTCACAGTGCACGCCGCCAAGGGCCTGGAATGGGACGCCGTCGCCGTGCCCGGTCTGGTCGACGCCTCCTTCCCCGCGCGGGAGGGCGGTGCGTCGAGCACCTGGCGCGACGGCGCGTGGGCGGTGCCCGTGGCGAA
>JBDSYO010000475.1:0-3011 GCA_039925625.1 Lapillicoccus sp.
TGCGCGCGGGCGTAGGCCGTCATCGAGGCGGCGCCCCGCACCGCGAGGATGGCCTTGAGGCTGCCAGGGGCGTAGTAGAGGCCGGAGTGGATCACGCCCGAGTTGCGACCGGTCTGGTGGGCGCCGATGCGCGCTTCCTTCTCCAGCACCGTGAGCGCGTCGCCGCGCTGGGCCAGGGCCCGGGCGGTGGCCAGGCCGACGATGCCGCCGCCGACGACGAGGACCCTCATGGGCGAGACGCGGCGGGGGCCGTCAGCGGTGGCGCAGACGGAGCCGCAGCTGGGCCACGAGCACCGAGCCCGCTGCGCCGAGCACCAGCTCGCCCAGCAGCGCGAGTCCGAACAGGGCCGGTTGGGTGCCGACGTCGCGCAGCCGGTCGACGCCCGCCGAGCCGGAGCCCAGCAGGGCCAGGCCGGTCGTGAGGACGGCGGCGGTGCTCGCCGCGGCGACGGCTGCGGCCAGCTTGGTGCGCCAGCTCGAGAGGCGGGCGAGGGAGCGGCACGCCAGCCAGCCTACGAGCGCCCCCACGAGCGCGGGGGCGGCCAGGGCCAGGAGCAGCCAGCGCGACCACGTGCCGTCGGAGGGGAGGGCGCCGAGGACGGGGATGAGGGGCATGAGCCCGGGGTGCGCCCCGGCCAGAGTGATGCTCGAGCCGTCGGCGATCTGGAACCCCGGACCGGCGAGGAACGCGAGCGCCCAGACCGCCAGGTTGGGCAGCAGCGCCATCTGGGCGACGGTGAGGACGACCGCGCCCACGGCGTCAGCGGCCACGGCCGCGTGCAGGCCGGACACCGTCGACCAGCGGGCGACGACCATGGCGACGACGAGCAGGGCGCCGAGCAGCAGCAGGGAGCCGACGCCGGCCACCCCGGCGCGCAGGGCGCGAGGCAGCCAGCGCGGCAGCCGGTCGAGCGGGGCGGCGAGGGGTCCGGCGCTCTCACCGGCGACGTGGCGGGTGAGCAGGGTCCACAGCATCGCGCCCACCGGCACCCCCAGGACGGCGACCGCGCCCAGCGGGCTGGGGCGGGCCGGACCCGCGAGGGTGACCAGCCACGCGAGGGCCGCGAACGCGGCATACCCGCCGACGAAGCCCGGCCCGACGCGGCGTACCAGCAGCAGCGGCCATGTCGTACCCGGCGCTGTGCGCTCGGTCGCGTCGAGGAGGCGCCGGGCCGCGCGCACGGTGACGGCGAGGGCGAGGAGGGTGACGCCCAGCGGGGCGACAGAGAGCGAGACGGCGTCGACCTGCACCGCCGTGCCGTGGCCGAGGAACCAGCCCGCCCCGGCGACGCCGAGGGCCTGGCCCCAGCCGACGGTCGTATGCGCGGTGGCCACCCAGACGACGAGGGCGGGCAGGGCGAGCACCAGCCACGAGGTGGCGGCGGCCAGTACTCCGGCAGCAGGTGACTGCCACCAGGGAGCGGCGTCAGGATCGGTCGGGCCACCCCGAGGGGCCAGCGGAGCTCTGGCGCGGTCGCGGATCGAGTCGAGGAGCGTCATGACCGCCCCATCGTCCCCGCTGGCCCCGCCGATGACCGTGGGGGCACGCCGAGGTGGCTGTCCCTTTATCGGGTGACCCGATAAAGGGACGGTTCGCTGGAGAACCGTTGTCCAGCGAAGCGCACGTTTATCGGGTCACCCGATAAAGGTGGGGCCAGTGGGAGGTCAGGCGGAGAGGCTCTGCATGACCTCGCGCATGAGGGCGGCGGTCTCGGACGGGGTCTTGCCGACCTTCACCCCGGCGGCCTCGAGGGCCTCCTTCTTGGCGGCGGCGGTGCCGGAGGAGCCGGAGACGATGGCGCCGGCGTGGCCCATGGTCTTGCCCTCGGGGGCGGTGAAGCCGGCGACGTAGCCGACGACCGGCTTCGTCACGTGCTCCTTGATGTAGGCCGCAGCCCGCTCCTCGGCATCGCCGCCGATCTCGCCGATCATGACGATGGCGTCGGTCTCGGGGTCGTTCTGGAACGCCTCGAGGCAGTCGATGTGCGTCGTGCCGATGATGGGGTCGCCGCCGATGCCGACGCCGGAGGAGAAGCCGAAGTCCCGCAGCTCGTACATCATCTGGTAGGTCAGCGTGCCGGACTTCGACACCAGGCCGATCCGCCCCGGACCCGCGATGTTGGCGGGGATGATGCCGGCGTTGGACTGTCCGGGGCTGATCAGGCCGGGGCAGTTCGGGCCGATGATCCGGGTGCCGCCCTTGCTCTGGGCGTAGGCGAAGAACTCCGCGGTGTCCTTGACCGGGATGCCCTCGGTGATGACGACGACGAGCGGTACGCCCGCATCGACCGCCTCGACGACGGCGGCCTTGGCGAACGGCGGCGGCACGAAGACCACCGACACGTCGGCCCCGGTCTGCCCGACCGCCTCGGCCACCGAGCCGAAGACGGGCACGGTGACCCCGTCCGGGAAGTCCACGCTCTGGCCGGCCTTGCGCGGGTTGACGCCGCCCACGACCTGGGTGCCCGAAGCGAGCATCCGGGTCGTGTGCTTCATCCCCTCGGAGCCGGTCATGCCCTGCACGATGACCGTGGAGTCCTTGGTCAGGAAGATCGCCATGTCGCCGAAACGCTCCTTCTACTTCGCTGCTGCGAGCTCGGCGGCCTTGCGGGCCGCGCCGTCCATGGTGTCTTCCACGGTGACGAGGGGGTGGGCGCGCTCGGCGAGGATCCGGCGGCCCTCCTCGACGTTGTTGCCGTCCAGGCGTACGACGAGGGGCTTGGTGGCCTCGTCGCCGAGCGCGTCGAGCGCCCCCACGATGCCGTTGGCCACCGCGTCGCAGGCGGTGATGCCGCCGAAGACGTTGACGAACACCGACTTCACCTGAGGGTCGCCGAGGATGATGTGCAGGCCGTTGGCCATCACCTCCGCGGAGGCGCCGCCGCCGATGTCGAGGAAGTTGGCGGGGCTGGGCGCCACCGTGTCGCCGCCGGCCGCGGCGGCAAGGTCCTGACCGGCATACGCGACGACGTCGAGGGTCGACATGACCAGCCCGGCGCCGTTGCCGATGA
>JBDSYO010000476.1:0-15082 GCA_039925625.1 Lapillicoccus sp.
CTCGACGTCGGCTGGACGGGCCCGGTGGTCCCGGAGGGCCGGGCCGCCCCGACCTCCGTCCCGCCGGCAGCCGCAGCGGACGGGGACGCGGCGCCGGTCTGCCGCGACTGCGGCCAGGGCCGCTACGAGGACGGCTACTGCGACCAGTGCGGCGCCAAGCAGCCCGACCCGCGCGACCACTTCGCGGAGTCGCCCGCGCCCTGGGTGGCCGGGGTCTGCGACATCGGCCGCCGGCACCGCCGCAACGAGGACGCGATGGCCCTGCACGCCGACGCCGGCCCGCTGTCGTTCGCGGCCCTCGTCGTCTGCGACGGCGTCTCCAACTCCACCGACAGCCACATCGCCAGCCTGGCGGCGTCCCGCGCGGCCCGCGCCGTGCTCGCCGAGCCGATGCCCCGCGGCGTGGGCACGCGGTCGACCCTCGTCGCCGGGGCCCAGCGGCGACTCGACGAGGCCGTCCGGGCGGCGCAGCAGGCCGTCGTGGCCACGACCACCGCCGCCGGTGCGGCCGCCGTCGACAGCCCGCCGTCGTGCACGTTCGTCGCCGCGGTGGTGGTCGACGGCACCGCAGTCGCCGGCAACGTCGGTGACAGCCGCTCCTACTGGCTGCCCGACGCCCTGGACAGCGCCGCACGTCAGCTCGGCGAGGACGACTCCTTCGCCGCCGCCCAGATGAGCGCGGGCGTGCCGCGCAAGGAGGCGGAGACCAGCGCCGGAGCGCACGCGATCACCCGGTGGCTGGGCGTCGACGCGCCCGACGACCTCACGCCCCACACCAGCGACCTCGACCTCACCGAGGACGGCTGGTTCTTGGTCTGCAGCGACGGCCTCTGGAACTACAGGTCGGAGGCCGAGGACCTGCGCGCCCTCGTGCACGCCGCCGTCGCGGAGCTCGGGGCGGCGGGCCACCACCCGCCCACGCTGGCGCAGACCCTCACCGACCGCGCCAACGCCGCGGGGGGCGCCGACAACATCACCGTCGTCCTCGTGCGGGTGGGTGCGGTGTCCGACGCCCCGGCGGCCCAGACCCACCCCGCGGAACCACCGCCACCGGCGCCCACCTCACCGGCGCCCCCGCATACCGATGCCTCTCCCGACCCGAAGGACGTGCCCTGATGGCCCAGTTCACCGCCGAGGTCTTCCAGAACGAGTTCCTGCCCGACGGCGGCACCGACGTGCACGCCATCGTGCGGGTGACCTGCCGCGGTGCCGGCCAGGCGGGCCAGACCGGCACCGCCGACGCCGCCGAGATCATCATCGTCGACACGTCCGGCTCGATGGGCGAGCAAGGGATCCAGCAGGGGCGCTACGCCGCGACGGCCGCCCTCAACGAGATCACCGACGGCACCTGGTTCGCCGTCATCGCCGGCAACCACGTGGGCAACCTCGTCTTCCCCTACCCCGGCGGGCCGACGCAGATGGTGCGGATGGACCCGTCGACCCGGCAGGCCGCGATCGCGTCGATGCAGATGTTCCGTGCCGACGGCGGCACGGCCATGGGCACGTGGCTGACCAAGGCGCGCGAGGTGTTCACCACCGTGCCGCAGGCGACGCAGCGGCACGCGATCCTGCTCACCGACGGGGCCAACGAGCACGAGACCCCCGACCAGCTGACCCGCGCGATCCACGACGCGACCGGCTCGTTCCAGTGCGACTGCCGCGGGCTGGGCGACCGGTGGCAGGTCGACGAGGTGCGCCGCATCGCCTCGGCGCTGCTCGGCACCGTCGACCTCATCCCCGCGCCGCAGGCGATGGCCGCTGAGTTCCAGAGCCTGGTGCGCAAGTCCATGGCCCGCGGCGTCGCCAACGTCGACGTGCGGGTGTGGACGCCCCAGGGGGCGCAGACCCTCTTCGTCAAGCAGGTCGCGCCCACCCTGCAGGACCTCACCTCGCGCCGCACGCAGGTCAACCCGCTCACCGCGGGCTACCCCACCGGCGCGTGGGCCGACGAGAGCCGCGACTACCACGTGGCCGTGCGACTGTCGGCCAAGTCCGTGGGCCAGGAGCAGCTCGCCGCGCGCGTGCAGGTGGCCCTCGGCCCCGAGGTGCAGACCCAGGCCCTCGTCAAGGCGACGTGGAGCGCCGACGAGGCCCTCACGACCCGGATCGACGACCAGGTGGCCCGCTACACGGGCAAGGCCGAGCTGGCCCAGATGATCCAGGACGGCCTGGCGGCCAAGGCCGCCGGCAACGACGCCGACGCGACCTCGAAGCTCGGCCGGGCGGTGCAGATCGCCAACGAGGCCGGCGACCAGGAGATGACCTCGCGGCTGCGCAAGGTGGTGGAGATCGACAACGCCGAGACAGGCACGGTGCGGCTGAAGAAGGGCGTCGAGAAGCTCGACGAGATGGCCCTCGACACCGCGTCGACCAAGACCACGCGCGTCCGCAAGTGACCCCGCACGGCCGACCCCCGGCGATGCCGCGCAGCGGGGCGCGACCCGGCATGGCAGGGTGACCGCATGAGCGCGACCTGCCCCAACGGCCACCGGTCGGAGGCCGACGACTTCTGTGACACGTGCGGGGCCAAGATCGACCTCGACCACCAGCCGGAGGCACCGGCCGAGGCCGCGCCCGCCGCGGCGGAGTCGACGCCGTCCGGCCCTGACACCGCACCCGACCAGCAGGTCTGCCCGCACTGCTCCACGCCCAACACCCCCGACGCGCTGTTCTGCGAGGCGTGCGGCTACGACTTCACCACGGGCGCCCTGCCCCGGGGCGCCACGCCCAGATCCGCGGAGGGCGGGTCGGCGGCCGCCGCCGAGGAGCCGGCTCCCGGGTCGATCGCTCCGGCCATCGCCCTCGAGTGGGTGGCCGAGGTCTGGGTCGACCCCGACTGGTAGGCCGTGCAGGAGGCCGAGGAGCCCATGCCGTCACCGGGCCTGCCGGTCGTCGTGGGCCTCACCACGCGCAGCCTCCTCGTCGGCCGGGTCTCCCCCAGCCGCAACATCCACCCCGACATCGACTGCACCTCCGACACCGGGGTGAGCCGCCGGCACGCGCAGCTGTCGACCGACGGCCAGCGCTGGTTCGTCGAGGACCTCGGCTCGTCCAACGGGACGTTCGTCGGCCCCGCGTCCGGTCCCCTGCCGGAGCAGCCGATCCCCGTCGGTCCGCGCACCGAGCTCGACGCCGACGACCGGGTCTACGTCGGGGCGTGGACCCGCATCGTCGTCCGATCGGCCACCGACGACGAGCGCGCAGCCCCGCAGGCCTGACCAGAACCCCTGACCGCAGACAGGGACGTATGCGCGGAGCCTCGCCACCTCGCTGTGGCGACGGCTCCACGCATACGAGCTGAGCGCGCTGCGATCTGCGCGGCGCGCCGGCCGCTCACCCGAGGCGGGTGACGACCACTCCCCCGGCCTCGGGCACGTCGCGCAGCAGAGTGCCCAGCAGGTCGTCGGCGTCAGCCGCCAGCAGCCGTCCCGGCTTGTCGTGGAGGAGCCGGACCATCCGCTCCGGCGCCGCCTCGTAGGCCGACACCGACAGCACGAGCAGCCGGTCGCCGGGCGCCATGAAGCTCATCCCTGGCGTCCCCGGCGTCTCCGGCACCATGAGGGTCCGCTGCGGGCTGACGAGCAGCGCCGGCGGCGCCCACGAGGCGCGCACCTGGATCGAGCCGTCGGCCCGGCCCCAGACCAGGCACGACGACCCCCCGAGGGTCATCGGGAGGTCCGACGCCACCGGCGCGCCGGCCGCGGTGAGGACGGAGTCGGTGACGACGACGCACACCCGTTCGGTGCCCGGCACCACACGCGCGGCCCGGCGCCGGCCCTCGTGCACGGCGATGTCGAACCCGGCGCCGACGATGTGCCGAGGACCCTGCTCGTGGGCGATCCTGCTGGGGACGATGGTGGTCATTTCGGTCACCTCTCGATCTCGAAGACGGACGCCAGCCCGGTGCGGGTGAGCACCTCACGGGTGCGGTCCGAGGGCGCCGCGAGGACGACCCGGACGCGGCGGGCATGGCAGCTGCGCTTGACCCCGAGCAGGGTCGCCACGCAGGCGGAGGACAGGCGGTCGACGGCGGAGACGTCGATGACGAGCGTGTGGGTGCCGCCCCCGAGCAGGCCCGGCAGCTGCCGGCGCAGGTCCTCGGGGAGGGCGGCGGGGGGCGCAGAGCCCAAGGCGACGCGGACGGTCCGGTCGGCTCGGCCGAGGAGGCTGGGACCGGTCATGGGTCGCCTCCTGAGGTGGGCTGGTCGCTGGGTGGACGGTTCCCGCGGTCCGCGGGAGGTTGGCCCACGGGGGCGACGGTGCGCCCGCCGTGGTGCACCCACCCTGCCGCGTGGACGGTGTTGAACTGGTAGGCGTTTGTTTGCAGTCTCGTGACGAGCTGCCGACGTCCAGGCAGCGGCACCGGCATCCCGGGGGATGCCCTCAGGAGACGCTGGCAGGATGTCACTCGTGTCACTCACGCTCCTGGTCCTGGAGGACGACGACGGCATCCGCGCCGCCCTGGGCCTGGCCATGGAGGACGAGGGCTACGAGGTGATCTCGGCGGCCAGCGCGGAAGCGGCGCTCGAGCTGGTGGCCCGGACCCCGCCCGACCTCATGCTCGTCGACCTCATGCTCGGCGGCATGGACGGCTTCAGCTTCATCCGCGAGGTGCGGCCCACCAGCCAGGCCCCGATCATCGTGCTCAGCGCCAAGACCGACACCCACGACATCGTCGCCGCGCTCGAGGCCGGGGCCGACGACTACGTCACGAAACCCTTTCAGGTCAAGGAGATCGGCGCCCGGCTGAGGGCGCTGCGGCGCCGTGCCGGTGTCGTCGTCGGTGGCGGTACGCCCGCCGACCAGTCCGCGCTCGTGCTCGACTCCACCCGTGGCCCGCTCGTGCTCGACGTCAACGCCGGGGTGGTCCGCCGAGGCACGGAGGAGGTGCACCTGACCCTGACCGAGTTCCGGCTCCTGTGCGAGCTCGCTTCGCCACCGGGCCGGGTGCTGAGCCGCCGAGCCCTCCTGGAGCGGGTGTGGGATCGCGGGTACTTCGGGGACGAGCGCATCGTCGACGTGCACGTGCGACGCCTGCGCACGAAGGTCGAGGTCAACCCCAACGCGCCGCAGCTGGTGGTGACGGTGCGCGGCCAGGGCTACCGGCTGGACCTGCAGTGACGACCCCGCCATGAGGCCACGGCTGAGGGCGCTGCTGAGGGGGCTCTACCCACGACCGGTCAGCGGGCCCTGGTCCCGGTGGGGCCTGCGGGACACGGTCACGGCGGGGTTCGCCCTCGGCGCGCTCATCGTCTCGGCGCTGCTCGCCGTCGGCACCTACCTCACGGCCCGGCACTACCTCATGGACCAGCGCCAGGCGACCGCGCTGCGCCAGTCGTACGCCGACGCCTCCTTCGTCCTCGACGGGCTGCTCGCCCGCGACGCCCGCGTGCCCGATGTGCTGAGCACCGTCAACGCCCCGGCCGACTCCGAGCTCGTCGTGCACAAGGACGACCGGTGGTACTCCAGCGCCCTCGCGCGAGGGCCCCAGGCGATCCCGGAGGCGGTGCGCGACGGGGTGACCTCGGGGTCGGTGACGTTCGGGTGGGGCACCACCGAGGACACCCCGGCGCTCGTCGTCGGCGTGCCCCTGCGGGCGGCCGACGCGGAGTTCTACGAGATCGTCCAGACGGCCGAGCTGCGTTCGACGCTGGGCACCCTCGCCATCGTGCTCACGTCGTTCGCGGTGCTGGCCACCCTGGCCGGGGCCATGTTCGGCCGGCTCGCGCTGCGCCGGCTCATGGCTCCCCTCGACGTGGTCGCCACGGCGGCTGCGCAGATCGGCGCCGGCGGGCTCCAGACCCGGCTGCCCCCCACCGACGACCCGGATCTCGCGACCATCGTCGGGTCGTTCAACAGCATGGTCGAGGCCCTCGACGACCGGATCCAGCGCGACGCCCGGTTCGCGGCCGACCTCGGCCACGAGCTGCGTTCGCCGCTGACGACATTGGTCGCGAGCATGCAGGTGATCCAGGGGCGACGCGACGAGCTGCCGCCCCGCACCCAGCGTGCCGTCGACCTCGTCTCGGTCGAGCTCGACCGGTTCCAGCAGACGCTCGAGGACCTGCTCGAGCTCGGGCGTCTCGACGCCGGCGTCCGCGGCCAGGTGCTCACCGAGGTCGACGCCGCCGAGCTGGCGCGCCAGTCCCTGGAGCAGAGCCACCGCGACCCCGGGCTGCTGCGGGTGCCGGGCGACCGCCGGGGCCCGGCCGCCGACCTCACGGTGCGCGTCGACAAGCAGCAGCTCGGCCGGGCCCTGGTCAACCTCTACGACAACGCCGAGCGGCACGGCAGTGGCCTGCGGTCCGTGACCGTCCGCCGCCTGCGCGGGCAGGTCCGCATCGACGTCGACGACCACGGCGACGGGGTGCCGGCGGCGGAGCGCGACCGGATCTTCGAGCGGTTCGTACGCGGCGGGTCACGGGGGTCGCTCCCCGGCAGCGGCCTGGGCCTGAGCATCGTCGCCGAGACCGCACTCAGCCTCGGCGGCCGGGTGTGGGTCGAGGACGCACCCGACGGCGGCGCCCGGTTCAGCCTCGAGCTCCCCGTCGCGCCCCGCCAGTCCGGTGTCGACCGCGAGGGGGGCCAGGGGCGCGACGAGCCGGACCGGCGTGACCCGCAGCGGGTGGCGACGTGGTGACGGCCCGCCGAGTGGCCGTCGCGGCGGCGCTGTCGGCGGCGCTGGGCCTGACCGCGGCCTGCGGTCTCCCCCGCAGCAGCACCCCGGTGCTCGTGCCCGCGGCGGAGGTGCCCTACGGCCTGCTCGACGGCCCGAGCCCGAGCCCGACGCCCTCGGCGTCTCCCGGGGCGACGCTGACCCCGGGCTCGATCTACCTCGTCGACACCCAGCAGAAGCTCGTCGCGGTCGACGTGCAGGTGCCGCAGGGCCCGCTCGTGCCGCTGCTGCAGACCCTGCTCACGCGGCTCGCGGTCGGGCCCACCGACCGGGAGCGCTCCCGAGGGCTGGTCACCGACCTCGGACCGGGGTCGACCATCGTGCTGCGCAGCGTCGTCAACGGCGTGGCCAACATCGAGCTGCAGAACCCCAACCAGGACCCCAGCCCGGCCAAGCTGCCCGTCGCCATCGGGCAGATCGTCCTCACCGCCTCCAGCGTGGTGGGCGTCGACCGCGTCGTCTTCGTCAAGGACGGCACCGCCGTCTCGGTGCAGGGCCCGACGGGAGGCAACCTCACGCCCGACCCTCTCGTCGCGGGCAGCTACGTCGACCTCCTCGCGCCGGGCCAGGCCACGCCCCCGCGCACGGTGCCCTCCGCGACGCCGGCGCCCATGACCTCGTCGACAACCACCGCCGCGCCGTAGCCACGGCGGCCTACCCCGGACGGGCATACCCCTACAGCGCGCCGACCTTCTGCAGCCGCTGGAGGGAGAACCAGCCGAACGGGATCGGCAGCCAGTAGGTGGCGAGCCGGTAGAGGAGCACCGACGACACTGCGGTGCCGCTGTCGACCCCGATGGCGATGAGGCCGGCCGACATCGCCGCCTCGATGCCGCCCAGGCCGCCGGGCGTCGGCACGGCCGAGCCGATGATCGCTCCCGCGAAGTAGACGACGGCGGTGGCGGGGATCGACGTCTCGACCCCGAAGGCACGCGTGGCACACACGAGGGCGGCCACGAAGCTGGCGTCGAGGATCAGCGCGCCGCCGATCAGCTGGGCCAGCTTGGTCGGGGTCTGGAAGACGGCGAGGACCTGGGGCACGGCCGCCTTGAGCGGCGGAAGGACCCGGCTCGAGAGGACGGCGCGCACCTTCGGGACGGCCAGCAGTCCGAGGACCACGACCACGAGCAGGAGGATGCCCGCCACGAGGAGCGGGGGCGGTGTGAACGACGCCCGTGGGCCCGTGCCGGCCAGGACACCTGAGATGAGCAGGAGGACGACGTAGGAGCAGAACTGGGCCACCTGGGCCACGCCGACCCCGGCCCCGGCGACGGCCGGCGGCAGCCCGGAGGTCTGGAGGTAGCGCGTGTTGAGGGCGATGTTGCCGACCGCCGCCGGGGCGACGAGCCCGCTGAAGGCGACCGCGAGCTGCGTCATGTAGGTGCGCACGAAGCTCAGGTGGATGCGCACCGCACCGTTGAGCGCCACCGAGGCCCCGGCGAAGGTGAGCAACGCGAAGCCCACGCAAGCGAGGGCCCAGCCCCACTGGGCGGTGCGCAGCACGTTGCCGAAGTCGACCTGCGCGAACTGCGGGAGGATGACGTAGGCGGCGACGAGCAGCCCGACGACCATGATGATGCTGCGCAGGGTGATCCGCCGCAGCTCCACGGGGGCGACCCGCTCGGTCGACTGACGCAGGGCCGCGACCTCGTCGCGCAGCCGCCCCAGCAGCCCGTCGTTCTCCTTGGCCTTGAGCGCCACGCGGGTGGGACGGGTGACGGCCACGGACTGCAGCAGCGGCGCCGCCCGCACGACGGCGTCCTCCCCGAGCTCGGCGACGGCCGACCGCACCGCCCGCTCGGGGCCGACGCTGAGGGCCACGGTCGTCAGGAGCTGGGCCAGGTCGATCCGCAGCGCCACGTCGTCGGCGGCCAGATCGCCGGCGCCCACCCAGCGCAGGCCCGCTCGGCCGTCGTCGTCGATCATGACGACGTCGGGACCCAGCGACCGGTGGGCCACCCGGCGGCGGCTCAGGGTGCCCGACATGCGCCAGATCTCGGCCAGCTGGGCGTCGTCGAGGCGGTCACCGAGCTCGGCCAGCGTGGAGCCGATGGGCTCGACGTAGGCGACGGCGGCCGCGAACGGCCCCACCTCGCACACCGCGACCGGCCGCGGCGCGGGGATCCGCGCCTGGGCCAGCAGGAGCCCCATCAGGGTGCGGTGCTCGAGCTCGGCGCGCAGCGTCAGGGCCGGCGGACGGGTGAAGCCGTTGCGCAGCCGCACGACCCGCAGCAGGCGCCGCCCGGACGACAGCCCGAAGGTGTCACGGTCGATGACGTGCACGTCGACGGGCAGGGTAGAGGTCTCGCCGGCGTAGCGGCGGTCCCCGGAGTCGTTGACGTCGAGCAGCTCGAGCCGCGTCAGGGGTATGCCGGTGGCGACCAGCGCAGCGGCCACCTCGCTGCCCGGCGGCCGGGTCGAGGTCGCGCCGAACGCGTACCGGACGGCCAGACCGATGATCCAGCCGAGCAGCACCGACGACACCACGGCGCCGATGGTCAGCGACCCGGACAGGAAGCCGACGACGGAGGTCGCCGTGACGACGACGAAGGCCAACGGCGAGATCCACTTGCGGCCCACGATGTCGGCGACGGTGAGCAGAGCGAGCAACGTCACCAGGGTGATGTCGAGCGGGTTGGACGGGCCGTCGCTGAGCGGCCGGGTGAGCGGACCCTGCAGCCCGTCGAGTGGTCCGGCGAGGATCAGCCGGGACAGCACGAGCACGAGCACCGCGCCCAGGAGCGCGGCGCCGAACGACTGCACGAGCTGCAAGGGTCGGCGGCGGACGATGAGGTCGGCGCCCACGGCGATCGGCAGCACGACGATGCCCAGCCCGGCCAGCAGGGTCAGCAGGGTGAGGAGCAGGCGCGGCAGACCGCTGGCCGCGTCGGTGAGGTCCTGCTCCACCGCGCCCCGCGTGCCGACGGCGAGGATCGAGAGGGTGAGGCCACCGACGAGCACGACCAGAGCGACCCCGAGCCGGGCCGCGTCGACCGGGCGGCGGACCCGGTCGGGGATCGGCGGCTCGACGACCTCCACGGTCGTGGGGGGCGCGTCCGGACCGTCTGACCCCTCACCGTCTCCCTCGGGCGCCGCGACCGAGACGATCGTCGTCTCCTGCGGCTCGCCGGTGGGGGACGGTCCGGACGTCGCCGAGGCCCCCGGCTCCGAGGCAGGCCGCGGGGAGTCGGTGGACACGGCCCCATCCTGCCCCACCCCCGCTGGTGGACCCGGATCCGGCGGGGCGTTTCGCTCGCGCTCACGCATGCGCTCCGCAAGGATGCGGCAATGGACACCGACGACGTGAAGTCCGCGGCCCGGACCGCGAACGACCATCCCGCCCTGGAGAACGCCGCCCGCCTGGGTTATGCGACGAGCGGGGTCGTGCACCTGCTCATCGGCTGGCTGGCCATCCAGGTCGCGCTGGAGGGCGCCCAGAAGAGCGCGGACCAGTCCGGCGCGCTTCAAGCCCTCGCCGAGAATTCGCTGGGTCGGGTCGTGCTGTGGCTCGCGGTCATCGGGTTCGTGGGCCTGGCCGTCTGGCAGGTCAGCGAGGTCGTCATCGGGCGCGGCGAGACCTCGGACCGCCTCAAGGCCGGTGCCAAGGCCGTCCTCTACGCCGCGCTCGCCGTGAGCGCCTTCACCTACGCCAAGGGCAGCGGGGGGTCGTCGAGCTCGCAGCAGAGCGTCGACTTCACGGCGTCGCTGATGGAGAAGCCGGCCGGACGGTGGCTCGTCGGCGCGGTGGGCGTCGCGGTCATCGCCGTGGGGGGGTACCACGTCTACAAGGGGTACAAGAAGACGTTCCTCCAGGACCTGCGCAGCCATCCCGGCCAGTGGGCGGTCAACGCGGGCCGGTTCGGCTACATGGCCAAGGGTGTGGCCCTGGCCGTCGTCGGGGTCCTCTTCGTCCTCGCCGGCCTGCATACGGCAGCCGACGAGGCCACCGGGCTGGACGGAGCCCTGCACCGGCTCAAGGACGCGCCCTTCGGCGTGGTCCTTCTCGCGGTCGTCGCGCTGGGCTTCGTCGCGTTCGCCGTCTACTCCTTCGCCCGGGCCCGCTACGCGAAGGTCTAGGGCCAGGTCTAAGGCTCAGGCCACCTTCTCGCGCACAGTCCTCGTGACCGACCGGTCGTCGCTGCGCCGGAGGTAGAGCCAGGCGAGGATCGCGCACGTCAGGCCGTTGAGGAAGCCCACGGCGACGTCCGACAGGTGGTGCATGCCCCGGTAGAGCCGCGCATACGCGACGAGGAACGGGATGACCAGGCAGACCACCGTGAGCACCCACCGCAGCACGGGGTTCGAGATGCGCTGGCACATCGCGGCGAGGGTGAAGTAGAGCGCGGTGGACGCGCCGACGTGACCGCTGGGGTAGGACGAGGTCGGGGGCGCCGGGTCGAGGTGCTCGACCTCGGGCCGGTCGCGACCGGTCACCGCGGTGGCGACGACGAACACGGTGGCCTGCACCGCGATGGCGATCGCGGGAACCACGGCCACCCACCACTGCTTGGTGAGGAACCAGATGAGCCCCACCATGACGATGCAGACGCCGATGACGATCTCGGTGTTGCCGATGTGCGACCACACCGCGGTCACCGAGTCCATGGTCGCGGTGCGGCCGTCCTGCATCGACTTGTTGATCGAGCTCTCCGACTGCAGACCGCCGAGCGGGCCCTCGATGAGCTTGCCGATGCCGACGATGACGAGCCAGAGGACGACGGCGGGCAGGAGCACCCGCACGCCAAGGTCGCGCAGCGCCTCCTTGACGGTGGGCCTGGAGCGGTCGTCGGTGTAGCGGGTGAGAACGGCCATGGAGGTCACGCTTCCTTCGGGGTATTCCGCAGGGGGCCCGAGCGGCCCGGGTGGGCCGCCGGGTGGACGGGGTGCCAGCCGCGATAGCCGGCGTAGGACGCCAGCGCGAGACCCGAGCCCAGCAGGACGCCCGCGGCGACGTCCGTGGGGAAGTGCACACCGAGGAGGACCCGGTCGAGGGCGGTGCCGGCCACGACGACCGCCATGGCCGCCACCGTCGCCGTCCGGGCGGCCCGGCTGCGCAGGACCGGCCAGACCATCACGGTGACGACGGTGCCGGCCGCCGCGACGTTGGCGGCGTGGCCGGAGGGGAAGCTGTATCCGGGCGCGTGGGAGACGGGGTCCAGCACGACCGGACGAGCGCGCTGCACGACGTACTTGAGGTCGAGAGCGAGGTTCCAGGCCGCCATCATCGTCACGAAGCCCCAGAGCGCCCGGCCCTTGAGGCCGTGCCGGCGCCAGACCCACACCGCGACACCGGCGCCGGCCAGGTACACCCAGCGCGGCTGGAAGACCTCCTGCCACGCGAGGAGCACACCCCGCAGGCCCGGGTCCGCGCGCGTGACGGCGGTCGCGGCGTCGATGACGGCCTGGTCCAGAGGGAGCACGCCGTCCACCCGCGCGCGGACGAGGAGCGCGAGGCCCGTCACTGGTACCGCCACGCCCGCGGCATACCCGAGGGCCGGCAGCAGCCGACGCCAGCGGGGCGGGTCCGAGACCGGGGCGTCCCGCGAGGTCAGGGCGCTACGCCACCCGGACAACGAGGGCCTGCCGCAGGATCCGGGTGGTCAGGCCGAACTGCTCCCCCATCGGGTCGCCGTCGATCTGGGTCTCCTTGGCTTCCGCCGTGGTGATGCGGATCGACCCCGACGTCATCCGGACCAGCTGCTTGTGGCCCCGCTTGTGCCGGCTCGCGAGGTCGACGGCCACCGCGCCCCACCCGAACGCGCCCTTCGGCGCGAGGATCACCCCGTCGAGGATCCCGTCGTCGAGGGCTGCGTCAGGCATCAGCTTGACGTTGCCCTGGAGCATGCCGCAGTTGCCGACGATGACGCTGCTCGCGTGCTGCGTCTGGGGGTCGCCCCCGCCCGTCGCGACCTGGACCATGAACCCGCGGTTGAACATCTTGCCGGCGCCGGCGAGGACGTAGGCGGGCCAGCCGAGGACCCCCTTGACCTTCTCGTTGGTGTCGGCCATGACCTGAGCGTCGACGCCGATGCCGGTCATGACGAGGAAGATCTCCTCGTCGTCGCGCCGCGGGTCGTCCGCCGTCGGGGGGTCGTCACCCTTCAGGGGCTCGGCCGAGCCGGAGTCGGGGAAGAGGTGCACGAGGCCGACGTCGATGCGGCGGTCCTTCCCGGTGAGGACGACCTTGAGCGCCTCCTCGACCTTGTCCACGGGCAGGTCGAGGTTGCGGGCCAGCAGGTTGCCGGTACCACCGGGGAGCAGACCGAGCGGGGTGTCGGTGTTGACGAGCGACGTGGCGACCGCCCGCACCGTGCCGTCGCCGCCGAGCGGGCAGACGATGTCGACGCCGGCGTCGAGGGCCTCCTTGGCCTGCCCGACGCCCGGGTCCTCCTTGGAGGTCTCGATGAACAGCGGCTCGGCCCAGCCGTGGTCCGCGCACACCTTGCCGATGCTCTCCTTGACCGAGGGGAGGTCGTCGAACTTGGTCGGGTTGATGATGACGGCGATACGTCGGGTCTCGGTCACGGGCGAACCATACCCATCGGCCTAGGGAGACAACCTCACGACGAGGCGGCGGCGTACCGGTCCGTCACCTCGAGCGCCTCGTCGAGCACGGCCACGCCCTGGCGCACCTCGTCGGCGGTGATGACGAGAGGCGGGGCGACGTGGGTGCGGTGCATGTGGATGAACGGCCAGAGACCCCGGCTCTTGCACGCGGCACCGAACTCGGCCATGGGCGCGGCCGCCGCCCCGGACGCGTTGAACGGCACGAGGGGCTCGCGGGTATGCCGGTCGCGCACCAGCTCGACCGCCCAGAACGCTCCCAGCCCGCGCACCTCGCCGACGCTCGGGTGCCGGTCGGCGAGCGCCCGCAGCTCGGGGCCGATGACCTCGGTCTCCAGCTCACGCACGTGCTCGAGGATGCGCTCCTCGCGGAAGATGCCGATCGACGCGACCGCGGACGCGCAGGCCAACGGGTGACCCGAGTAGGTCAGCCCGCCCGGGAACGGCTTGTCCTGGAACGTCGCAGCCACCGCCGGCGACATCACGACCCCGCCGAGCGGCACGTAGCCGGAGTTGACGCCCTTGGCGAAGCAGATGAGGTCGGGGGTGACGCCCCACCGGTTGACCGCGAACCACTCGCCGCAGCGCCCGAACCCGGCCATGACCTCGTCGGCGATGTAGAGGATGCCGAACTCGTCGCACAGGGCACGCACGCCGGCGAGGTAGCCGTCCGGGGGGACGAGGATCCCGTTGGTGCCGACCACGGTCTCGAGGATCACGGCCGCGATGGTGTGGGATCCCTCGGCGACAATGGTGTCGCGCAGGTGTTGCAGGGCTCGGGTGCATTCCTGCTCGGGGCTGTCGGAGTGGAACGCCGAGCGGTAGGGGTAGGGGCCCCAGAACCGGGCGACCCCCGGCATACCGGGCTCGGTGGCCCAGCGCCGCGGCTCGCCGGTCAGGGCCGAGGCGCCGGCGGTCGAGCCGTGGTAGCTGCGGTAGGCGGCGAGGATCTTGTGCCGGCCGGTGTGCGCGCGGGCCATCCGGATGGCCATCTCGTTGGCCTCGGCGCCCCCACTGGTGAAGAAGACCATGTCGAGGTCGCCCGGGGCGAGCTCGGCGATGAGCCGCGCCGCCTCGGACCGGGCGTCGTTGGCGAACGCCGGGGAGACCGAGACCATCCGGCCCGCCTGCTCCTGGATCGCCGCGATGAGCTTCGGGTGCTGGTACCCGATGTTGACGTTGACGAGCTGGCTGGAGAAGTCGAGGAACCGGCGGCCTTCGGCGTTCCAGAACCACGCGCCCTCGCCGCCGGCGATGGGCATGGCGTCGATGTGGCCCTGCGCGGCCCACGAGTGCAGGACGTGCGCCATGTCGTTGGCGCGCACGGTGGCGTCGTCGGTGGGGATGGCGAGCATAGGCGTGAGGTCGAGGGTCATCAGCGGCTCTCCTTCGGCGGTGCGTGGTCCCAGAAGGCTACGCACGATGCCCGGTTCCGTCCCCCTCCCGCCCGGCCCCGAACTTCCCCGGGGATGCCCGGACAACTTCTCAGCACGTGATGACCTGTTGCGGACCCGTGTCCGATATGCCGGACAAGTTCTCATCACGTGCGGACTTCTGTATGCGGTGCGCCCGGCCCAGCCCGGCGGCTCAGGACTGCTGCGGTGCGCCCGGCGTGTTCAGCAGCGCTCAGGAGGGCTCAGGAGGGCTCAGGCCGCCTCGATGACCTCGAGGTGGCGGGTCGTCGTCAGGTGGCCGGACGCCGTGCCTTCGTAGTACCCGGAGGTCGGCGGCACGTCGGCGTAGTCGCGGCCGGTGGAGATGGTGAGGTAGCCCGCTCCCGCGCGCCGGCCGTTGCACGGGTCGAAGGCGACGGCCTCGGCATACCGGGCCTCCTGTGCGGGA
>JBDSYO010000477.1:0-14055 GCA_039925625.1 Lapillicoccus sp.
GCGGTCACCGACTTGAGCCATGCCGTGAGGAACGGGGCGATGATGGCCTTGTTGGTGGGGTCCAAGATCCTGGTGAACGACCAGGCGACGTCGGCGGCGGTCACCGGGGTGCCGTCGGAGAACTTGGCCCCGTCCCGCAGGGTCGCCGTCCAGGTCAACCCGTCAGCGCTGGCGGTCGGCGTGCTCTTCGCCAGCGCCGGGTAGGGCTTGCGGGACGCCGGGTCGAGGTCCACCAGCGCCTCGAAGATGTGGTTGTTGACGCAGGTGCCCACGGCCCCGGACGTGTTCATCGGGTCGAAGCCGCCGTTGAACTGGAAGGCCAAGGTGCAGGTGATGGTCCCGGCGGGGTTACCGGGCGACCCGGACGGCTTCGCACCGGTGCTCGCGTCAGTTGGCGCGTTGCTGGTCCCGCCGCAGGCGGCCAAGCCGGCCGTCAGGGCCGCGCCGGCGCTCAGAGCGCCGGTGTACTTCAAGAAGGCCCGGCGGTTAAAGCCAGGGCGGTGGACCAAGTCTGCGAACTCGTCGTTCTTCACCGGCGACACATCTCCTTCGGGTGACTACACTTGAATGTCGGACGTCTGACGTCCTATGATCGAGTTGAGGCTAGCCGCCTCGGCCACTTCGGTCAACTCCGAACGGCCCCGACTACGGAACAGGAACCTGACCGAGTCATGCAGCAGATCAACTACGGAATCATCGGCACCGGGTACTTCGGCGCGGAGCTGGGCCGCATCGTCAACACCTTGCCGGGTGCCGCGGTCTCCCGGGTGTATGACCCCGTCAACGGCAGCGCAGTAGCGGCGGAGCTGGGTTGTTCGGCAGCGTCCGGGGTGGCCGACGTGACCGATCACGCCGACGTGGACGTGGTGGTCGTCGCGTCCCCTAACCATGCGCATCGTGAACCGGTGGAACTGGCCGCGCGAGCGGGCAAGCCGGTCTTCTGTGAGAAGCCGATCGCCCTCAGTTTCACCGACTGTCAGGCGATGCTGGCGGCGACCGCCGACGCCGGTGTCCTCTTCATGGCGGGGCATGTCATGAACTTCATGAACGGAGTACGCGCTGCCAAGCAGTGGATCTCCGAGGGAGCGATTGGCGACCTGGTGTACTGCCACACGGCCCGCAACGGCTGGGAGGGACCGCAACCCTCGGTGAGCTGGAAGAAGCAGCGGGCCCTCTCCGGGGGTCACTTGTACCACCACATCCACGAACTCGACCTGATGCAGTTCCTCATGGGACCAGCCCAGACCGTGACGATGGTCGGCGGCAACGTGGCGCACCACGGGACGCAGTTCGGGGACGAGGACGACCTGCTTCTGATCGCGTTGGAGTTCGCGGACAACCGCTACGGCCTGCTGGAGTACGGATCGGCCTTCCGCTGGCCGGAGCACTACGTCCTCATCCAAGGCACCGCCGGCGCGATCCGGATCGACCTGCAGGACGTCGGGGTCGAGCTGCGCACCCCGATACGCCACGAACGGCTGCTGCTGCACCGCTCACCAGAAGAGGACCAGGACCGTAAACGGTTCTACGGCCTGGGCGATGCCTCCACGGACGGCGCCATCATGTACGGCGACCCGTCCAAGACCCCCCCGCTCTGGTTGCGAGGAATCATGGAGATGGAGATCGCATACTTCGACGGTCTACTGCGGGGCCAGCTGCCGGACCCCGAGTTCACCGCGCTTACCGACGGCACCGCCGCGACCGCGGTGATCGCGACCGCCGACGCGCTCACCCGCTCGCTGCGAGAGGGACGCAAAGTCGAGGTCTCCGAGGTCACCGCCGGCTCGACGCCAGGCAACGACACACATCAGACATCTGACCAGCGAGGCCCAGCAACGTACGAAAGGTGCCTCTCGTGACCAGTCCGCCCCCGGCACAGGTTGGGGCGGGCCGACCGCCCCGGGTCTTCGTCCAGCGCCGGAAGGCAGTCGCCGACGAGATCAAGGCCTACATCCTGAGAGAGCAACTGCGGCCCGGTGATCCGCTACCGACCGAGAACGAGCTGTGCGCGGCTATCGGCGCTAGCCGGTCGTCCGTACGGGAGGCGGTCCAGACACTGGCGGCGCTCGACATCGTCGAGGTCCGACACGGGTACGGCACCTACGTGGGGCGGATGTCTCTGGCCGCCCTGGTCCAGTCGCTGGCGTTCCGGGGCCTGCTGTCCTCCGAGGACGATCGCAAGGTGCTCGAGGACCTAGTCGACGTGCGCCAGATGCTCGAGGTCGGCCTCGCGTCGGCCATCACGGAGGGGATGGCAGGCCCACTGCGCTCCGACCTCGAAGCGGTCGTGAGCCGCATGGATCGCCGGGCCAAGGCCGGTGAGCAGTTCTTCGCGGAGGACCGAGAGTTCCACCTGCTGCTCGTCCAACCCGCAGTCAACGACCTGGTGGTCCAACTGACCGGCGCGTTCTGGGACATTCACAGTATCGTCGCCCCTCGTAGGGACCCGGGACGCGCCGAGCTACGCCGCACGGCCCAGGCGCACAGCGCCATCGTCGAAGCAGCCGTGACGGGTGATGTGCTCCAGCTGACGAACGCAATTCGCATGCACTACGAGCCTATCCGGGCCCGCATCAGGCAGGTGCTCGAGCGGCGTTGACTTTCTGTCGCCCTCCTCCGATCACCTTGTGACCGACCTCGTGGAGCTGTCACCGAGGCTGGGATGACCCAACGTCACTGCGTAGCGAAGGGCGCCGTCCACGGTGAGGCCGAACAGGTCGCAGATGCGGCGGGTGTCCCCACCGGTTGCGTGGATCTCGTGGAGAATCCGGTCCTCACGGATCGCCTGACGTCGAAGCCCTGCCTTCTTCCAAGGGAATTGCCTTCCGGCGGCGGTCAGACGTGGCGCGGACTTGCGGGTGACGAACAGGTGCGGTTTGACGGTCCCGGGCCGGGCCCGGGCGCGGTACTTGAGCCAGGCGGCGTGGCGGACGCGGACCGGACTGGCCAGCGGGATGCTGCGGCCGCCAACTGAGAGCCGGCCATCGACGACGTCGGTCAGGTCCAGTTCAAAGATCGTTTGCGGGTCAATGCATGGAACGCGACCAGGGCGACGGCCAACGCGATGGCCGGGTTGGGAGAGTTGAGGGCTTGCTTGACTGCTCTGGTGTCCAGTGGCAGCGGAACGTTTGTGTGCATAGGGGTCAACCTCATGCCGCGCGTGGGGTTGATAAAGATGACCTTGCAGCCTTTGAGGACCTTGAACATCGACCGCAGGCCGTACTCAGGGAGGTTGCGTCGGGACCCGCTCAGCGGGAAGAGGGCTGCTCGTACGTCGTCGGGGGTGATCTCGGCCAGCGAATGGTGCCCGGCGGCGCCCCAGGCGGACAGAATCGGGGTGATCGCAAGGATTTAAATGTGGGTGCTTTGTGGATCTCTGGTGCGTTGCCGCGGGCTGGGGGTGTTGCCGTCGAGGAGGACCTACAACCGGGTCTCCAGCTGTTCCCGCATCGGCGCCGGCAGGTCCTCGGTCTCCCCGGCGAAGTATTAACGAGCAGCCTCGGCCTGTTCCAGCAGCGGGTTATGTACTACACCGCGGCAGTGGCCGCCGACCCGGTCAAGTCCACCAATGCCTTCCTCGACGGCCTGGTGGCGCAGCCGAACTGGCAGACCCGACCGCTGACCGACGTCGCCGCCGAGGTCCAGAAGCCCTACGAGCCCCACCGCGGCGTGTACGCCCAGTGGGAGCCGCTGGCCACCCAGCTGTGGAACGCTAGCCTCAGGCCCGCCGCCAGCCAACCAGCATCATGCACGAGCCCCGGCGGCAGTGGAGTGTCCACCACCGGGGGCCGTGTTCTCGTTCCGCAGCACCCACGCGACGGCGAGCTGGGCCTGGGTCAGGCCGAGCTCCTCGGCGACGGGCTTGAGGTCCTGCACCCGTGTGAGCACGTCGTTCTTCATGATCCGCTTGATGGTGTCGGCGCCGCCCGGACGCACTTCGTCGCTGCGTCGTTCTCGATCTGCGACCCGTGGGTCAGCCAGTTGCCGTAGGTGACCTCCTAGACTTTGAGCCCGCTTTTGCCGAGGTATCTGTAATCCACGTCCCCCACCGTATGCGGGCCGCCGCCGGGGCCACCCGGGCCCGACCTCAGCGGAGCGGGTCGACCAGGACCTTGACCGTCCGGGACTGGGGGTCCGCCAGAGCGCGGATCGCCTCCTCGGCCTCCGACAGCCCCACCGTGCGGATCGGCCACCCACGGAACCGGACTCGGCCGTCAGCCACCATCTCCAGGGCTAGCCGGATGTCGGCCCGGTTGGCCCCGGTGCAGCCGACTAGGTGCAGCTCCTTGTGCAGGATCGGCAGAAGCGGCAGGGACACCTCCGCCGCGACCGCACCGAAGAAGCCGATCGAGCCTCGCTTGCGCGTGGCCTCGATCGCCTGGCGGTAGGTCACTTCGATACCCACTGCCTCTATGGTGATGTCGATACCGGCTGGACCCACCAGCTCCCGGACGCGGGCCGGGACGTCCTGCGCCAGCGGGTCGATGGTGGCCGTCGCTCCGGCGTCCGCGGCGATCGCCCGCTTCGCCGCGGAGGTGTCGCTGACGATGATGACGGGGACGCCACGCGAGGCCATCGCCTCGACCATGGCCAGACCCAGCGGGCCGGCACCAAGAACAAGAACGGACTGTCCGGTCACCTGCAACCGCTCGAGCACGTGCACCGCGTTGGCGAGGGGCTCGATCAGGGGAGCCTGGTCGTCGGTGACCGCGTCGGGCAGGAGGTAGACGGCGTCGGCCTGCACCAGGACGAGCTCGGCCAGGCCCCCGTGCACGAAACCGCGAAGGCTCGAGCCGAGGACGCGTTTGTGGTCGCAGATCGAGATCCACCCCGAGCGGCAGGGCTCGCAACGGCCGCAGACCACCTGGGGGTCGACGTGGACACGGGCGCCGACGGGCAACCCGGTGACCCCCGCCCCCACGGCCGCGACCATACCCCCGATCTCGTGGCTCATGATCAGCCCGTCGCCGCGCGCGGTACCGGCGTCGTCGAGGAACCCGTGGGTGTCGGAGCCGCAGATGCCCGCACGGGTCACCCGCACGAGGACCTGCCCCTCTCCGGGGACGGGAGCCGCTACCTCGGCCACCCTGAGCTCCTTGCCTTGGGCCGTCCGCGTCACCACTGCCGCCCTCATCGGCGCGCTCCTTCGTTCGTGGCCGCCGGCATGAGGCCGGCGACGTAGTCGGTCAAGGCTTGTCTGGGGTCGTCGGCTGACAGCAGCGGCTCACCCTGGACGAGGACCGAGGCGCCCGCCGCGGCCGCGGCACGTGCCTCGGTCAGGTCGTAGGTGGCGTAGGAGACCGGGATGGTGGTCGAGCTCACCACCGACGCGAGGTCGGCGATCGGACTGCCCGCGGGCGAGGCCCGTTTCTGGTCGACCCCGAAATGAACCATGAGGTATGCCGGGTCCAATGCGGCGACGGCGGTCGCGGTCGCGCGGACGTCGCCAACGTTGAACAGGTCGATGGTGGCGTCGACCCCCAGCTCGTGGCTCAGCTCGACCGCCTCGACGACGGTGACCCAGGGGGCCAGGGCCGTGATGGTGACGTTGCGGGCGCCAATGTCGGCTGCCGCCTGGAGGTATCTCCGTGGCCCGGCGATGACCATGAGGTCCAGCAACCAGTA
Organism: Lapillicoccus sp.; assembly: GCA_039925625.1. Classification (GTDB taxonomy): domain Bacteria; phylum Actinomycetota; class Actinomycetes; order Actinomycetales; family Dermatophilaceae; genus Lapillicoccus. Next base: position 5,626 of record JBDSYO010000477.1, read on the forward strand.
CTGGTCAGGGTGACGAGCGATCAACGAGGCCGCGCCCTTGATGCCGTTGAACTCGATGAAGGGCTTGCCGATCTCGAGCCAGTCGGCACCCGCCGCCAGCGCGTCGTCGACAAGGCGACGGGCGGTATCAGGGTGAGTGACGTCGATGGCCACCTGGACGAGGGGGCGGTTCACGAGAGGCTCCTATCGGAAGCATGGGAAGGCCGGTGGTCGGCTCTTAATAAGGGGGGCTGCGGGACGCCGTTGGAGATGAGGACGAGGTCGTCCGCCGTCAGCCGACCTCCGGCCCCGCGCAGGTCCTTCACGATGTCCCAGTGGATGCTGGACGAGTTGGTCCCGCCGCACTGCGGGTAGGCGCGACCGAGGGCGATGTGCACCGTGCCCAGGATCTTCTCGTCGATGAAGAGGTCGCCCACAGGGGTGCGCACCCCGGGGTTCACGCCGATACCCAGCTCCCCGATCCGGTCCGAACCCCCGTCGGCCGCGAGGAGCGCACGGGCGAGCTCCTCACCCTCGTCGGCCCGGACGTCCACGCACCGGCCCGCCTCGAAGCGCAGCCGCAGGTTGGTGAACCTCGTGTCCGCGAAGGAGAAGGAGCCCGGGATGGTGAGGTGACCGTAGGTGCCGTCGTCGACCGGTGCCGTCGCGATCTCACCGTCGGGCAGGTTGGCTGCTCCGTCGAAGACCACCCAGGTGCGCCCGGTCGTCGGCAGGACCAGATGCGTGTCGGCGTCGACGATCTCCACCTGTGAACACGACGTCAGCGACGCCGCGAGCTCCTGCCAATGAGGGCGGTGTGCGGCCCAGTCCGTCGTGACCCCCGCCATGAACTCGCGCCCGATGACCTCGGCGTCCACGTCGACGTACTGCGCCCACTCCGTGGTCGGGATGCGGACGACGACCCAGCGGTCGACGCTCCAGCGCGCCGCGGAGACCCCTCCCTTGCCGAGCCGCTGAGCCGCGATGCGGTGGGTGTCGACCGGCCCTGCGACGCTGGGGGGCGGCGTCATCGGCCGGAGCGCGACGTATGCATCGGCCCAGGCGACGGCGGCGAGCTCGAGCGGCCCGGGGGTGGCCAGCAGGTCCAGGGGAGCGCTGGCCAGCGCATCGCGGTCGAAGTCGTCGGCCGCGAGGACGACCTGCGGGTGGGCGCCACGCTGGTGGCACTCGCGCACGACTGCCAGGGCGGCCGCATACGACTCGACACCGGTGAGCGAGATGGCGACCCGGTCACCGCGCCGGACGGCGACCCCGTCCACGACGGCTCGGGCCACGATGTCCCAGGGGAGGTTCACGAGGTGGTCCTCGGGGTCGCCGTGGAGGGGGACGGCACGGGTGCGCGCCTCCGGGTGTCGGTGAGCGAGTGGTAGACCGCCTGGAAACGGGTGTGCTCGTGCGTGTAGAGCTCCCGCAGCCCGGGGCGTGGGTGCACGGTGTGCGAGATCTCCGGAGCCCACTCCGTCGCCCAGGACGTGAGTCCCGCGGCGCAGCCCGCCAGGTAGGCACTGCCCAGACACGCTCCCGGGCTGTGCACGACGGCCTGGGGCAGGCCGGAGATGTCGCTCACGGCCTGCAGCCATACCGGGTTGCGCGTGCCGCCCCCGATGGCCGTGATGCCGGACACCGGGCTCTCCCCCGTGAGGGTCCGGACGGCCCACGCCATGGCGTGCGCGACCCCCTCGAGCAGAGCGCGGGCGAGGTCCGACCGCCCGTGCTCCATCCCCAGTCCCACCATGGCGCCGCGGGAGGCCGGGTCGTCCACGGGAGTCCGCTCCCCCACGAGATGGGGCAGGAAGAGCAGCCCCCGGGCACCCGGAGGGGACTCCAGGGCCGACGCGGCCAGGCCGACGAACGCCTCCGGGGTGTTGTCGCGCCCCTCGAGGCTCAGCGCCCAGCGGGTCACGGACCCCGCGTTCGACGTCCCGGCGGCCTGCAGCCAGGTCCCGGGCGTGAGACCGGGTGCGGTGTAGAGGGCGTGGTGCGGCTGAGGCTGCGCCGTCGGAGCGATGAAGAACCCGGAGGAGCCGTACATGGCCATGACGTGCCCGGGGCGACGCACGCCGGCCGCGAGCGCCTCAGCCGGGGCGTCGGACGTCCCGACCGCGACCGGCACCCCTTCCGGCAGACCGGTTTCCGCGGCCGCTACGGCACTGACGAGGCCCGCGATCTCCCCGGCCCAGCCGATGCGGGGCAGTTGGTCCGGACGGACGAGGTCCTCGACACCCTCGAGGTCCCACCCCTGCGATGACAGACGGTAGAAGGGATGGAAGTAGCCCGCCGTCAGGTGGTCGACCACGAGAGCGCCCGTCAGTCGGGCGACGACGTAGGACTGGCTGGTCAGGTAGGAGGCCGTCGCCGCCGCGACGTCGGGTTCGTGGCGGGCGACCCAGGCGATCTTCGGCCCGGCGGACTGGCTGCTCAGGGCGTTGCCGCTCCGACTACGGATCTCGTCTGTTCCCAGTCGTTGCTCGAGCTCGTCGATCTCCGCCTCGGCCCGTGTGTCGATGCCGTAGAGGATCGCCGGACGCAGGGGAGCGAGATCCGCACCCACCGGCAGGACGCAGGGACCGAGCCCGCTGACCGCCACCGCAGCGACCCGGTGGCTGCGGGGCAGCTTACGGAGAAGGACCTCCAGCACCCTCTTGACGTCGCCCCACCAGACGTCGTCGGCGTCGTGCTCGGCCCACCCCGGCTGCGGATGGCTGACCTCATGACCCACTGCGGTCTGGGCCAGTACGGCTCCGTCCAGGGTCGTCACGACACCCTTGGTCTCGAAGGTGCCGATGTCGAGGCCGACGAGTGCTGCGTCAGGCATGGGCGGTCAGACACGCATCCCGGCGTGGACGTCCGGGACCGCCGTCATGAGCCGCGCGACCCGGGAGGCCTCCGCCGCGTTGTAGAACTGACCGTCGCGCTTCAGCGCCGTACCGACGATCGCCGCGTCGGCGATCTCGAGCTGCTCGGCGATGTTGTTGGTGTTGACCCCGGTGTTGACGACCACCGGGGTGTCCCCGGCTGCCCGCTTGACGATGCGCAGCGCATCGGTGTCGGTCGCCGCGCCGGCGGTCAGACCCGAGACGCAGAGACCGTCCGGCCGCGCGTTGAAGACGGTCGAGCGGGCGATCGACTCGAGGTCCCGCCCACCCAGGTAGGCCGCCGCCTCGGGCACGATGTTGAACAACAGGCGCACGTTCCCGGCGCCGATGCGGGCCCGGTGCCGCGCTGTGGCCCCGCAGTTGGTGTCCCACAACCCGAAGTCACTGGCGTACACGCCGGTGAAGATCTCGCGAACGAAGGCGGCCCCCGTCGCCGCGGCGACGTCGATGGACGCCACGGCGTCCCAGAGCACGTTGATCCCGAACGGCACCGACAGCTCGCTGCGCAGCTCGCCGACGATCGCGGCCATGCAGATGGCGGTGATCGGCTCGGTCTTGGTGAGGTAGGGCAGCGAGAACTCGTTGGAGATGAGCAGCCCGTTGACACCCCCTCGCTGCAGGGCGTCCACCTCGCGTTTGGCCGACTCGACGATGGCGCGCATACCTCCACCGTTCAGGTCGTACGCCGGGTCCCCCGGGAGGGCGGGTAGGTGGCACATGCCGATGACGGGCTTGGGCGCGTCGAACAGCTCGGTCAACCAGGTCATGAGGTGGTCTCTCCAAAACGAATGGGGCTGGGGGTGAACGGGGTCGACCCGGTCACCCGGGTGGGCGGACGTAGCGCAGGAGCGTGGCGGAGACCGTCATGATGATCGCGAGCATGATCATGGCGACGGCGGCGCCCTTTCCGGCATCGAGGTACTGGAAGGAGAAGAAGAAGGCGTGCAGGTCCAACGTCTCGGTCGCGTTGCCGGGGCCACCGCCGGTCATGACGTAGATTGTGTCGAAGCGCTTGATGGCGTCCATCGTCCGGAAGAGGACGGCGAGGACGATCATGGGACGGATCATCGGCAGGATGATGAACCGCAGCCGCTGCCAGGCACTCGCGCCGTCGACCGTGGCTGCTTCCAGGGTCTCCCCCGGGATGGACTGCAGTCCGGCCGTGACGATGATGACGACGAACGGCGTCGACAGCCAGACGTCGGTGCCGATGACGGACGGCATCGCGAGTGCGGGGTCACCGAGCCAGTCGACCGGCCCGAGCCCCAGGACGCCGATGAGCTGGTTCACGGCACCGCTGTCGGTGTTGAGGAGCATCTTCCACAGCAGACCGACGACGACGGGTGTGCTCATCATGGGCAGGAGGTAGAGCGCCCGCAGGAGCCCCGCCCCCCGCAGACGCCGGGACAGCAGGAGGGCGATGAGGATGCCCAGCACCAGCTGGACCGACACCGTGCCCACCACCTGGTAGGCGGTGAGGCCGGCGGCCTTCCAGAACGCGGCGTCGGTGGCGAGGACCCGGAAGTTCTCGACGCCGATGAAGCGCGGGGGCTCGGAGGTGCCGAGATCCCACGCCTGCAGGCTCGTCCACAGGGCCCCCAGGAGGGGCAACCCGGTGAGGGCGAGGAGGCCGACGAAGGCAGGGGCGAGCAGCAGCAGGTCGGTCCGTGGGCCGTCGGTCCAGGACCCGGCCGTCCTGGCGGCCGGGCGCATCGAACGCCCTTTCGCCAGGGCGGACTCACTCATCACACGGCTACTTGAGGAGGGCCTGCACGGCGGTCTGGGCCGCCTGCATCGTGGCTTGGGCGTCCCGACCGGACGACAGCGACGTGGACAGCTCCAACGCGAGTGCCCCACGGATCTTCGATCCCTGCGCGATCGTCGGCGTGTAGAGCGGGTTCGTGTGAGCGATGGCCTCGGTTAGCGCCTTCCCGAAACCGGGCCGCACCGCTCCGGACGCGGACGGGTCACCGAGCACGTCGGATCGGCCGCTGGAGCCGTTGGTCCCCGACGTCAGCTGGGCCAGTCCGGTGTCCTTGCCCGTCAGGAACTGCACGAGCTTCCAGGCGTCATCCTTGGCGGTGGACGCCTGGGCGATGGAGAAGCCCCAGACGGCACCGACGATGTAGTCGCTGCGACTCTGGGTGCTGGTGAGGGCGGCGTACCCGACCTTGCCGGCGATCGTCGAGGAGGACGCCTTCTCGAGGGACGGGCCGAGCTGGGCCGCGTCCAGCCACATCCCGGCCTTGCCCTGCTGCATGGCGACCTGGGCCTCGGCGAAGCCCATGTTGACGACTCCCGGCGGCGCATCCTTCGTGAGCAGATGCAGGTACTGGGTCGTGGCGGTGATCGCCTCGGGCGCGGTGAGGACGGTGAAGTCCGCCGGGTTCGAACCGGCCGGCCAACGACCTCCCGCGAGGAACCAGAGCATGAGCCACAGGAACGAGTTCTCGTTGGCGTTGCGAGTCCCCCGTCCCACGAAGCCCGGAACGCCCGTCTTCGCCGTGATGGTGTCGGCGGCCGCGACGACCTCGTCGACCGTCGTCGGCAGCTTGGCGGGGTCAAGCCCGGCCTTGGCCCACAGGTCGAGGTTGACGTAGAGCAGCTCGGCGCCCACCTGGTAGGGCATCGCGTAGTGCTTTCCGGAGACGGCGAGGTTGGACAGCAGGGTGGCCGGGAACCCTTGCAGATAGGGGGTTCCGGCCGCGCTCGCCATCTGGGCGTCGAGGGGGGTGATGGCTCCCCTGCCGATGAGAGCGGGCCACTGGTTGACGCCGGTCATGAGGACGTCGTACTGGGACTTCGACGAGGTCACCGCGGTCGCGAGCTTGGCCTCCAGCCCCGACTCGGGCACCAGCTCGACGTCCACGCCCACCCCGGTGGTCGAGGTGAACGACGGCAGGATCGTGGACTGCAGCTCCTTCGTGGCGGCCTGGTCAACCAGCATGAGCGCCAGCCGCCGCCCCGCACCCGACGTCGCCCCGGCGGCGGCGGAGCCGCTCGAGCTCCCCGCCACGCCCGAACAGGCACTCATGAGGGCAGCAGCGGCCGTAAGGCCGCCGAGCAGGACGGTCCGGCGGGGCAGGTCGGTGGTCACAGGAGTTCCTTCGGTCGGGCGGGGGGTCATTTGATAGCACCGCTGGTCAGGCCGGAGACCAGCCCGCGCTGCGTGAGGACGGAGAAGACGAAGACCGGCGCGAGCACGAGGATGGAGGCGGCGGCGAGCCCGCCCCAGTCGACACCGGCCGAGCTGATGAAGCCTTGGATGGCGACCGACGCGGGCTTCGTCGTGCGCCCGGCGATGACGAGCGGGTAGAAGAACTCGTTCCAGGCCGAGATGAAGGAGAAGGTGGCGGCCGTCGCGATCCCCGGCACCGCCGACGGCAGGACGACCCGCCGAAGAGCGCCGAGACGCGTGCATCCGTCGATGCGCGCCGCCTCCTCGAGCTCCACCGGGACGGACTGGAAGTACCCCGCCATGAGCCACGTGCAGAAGGGGAGCGTGATGGTGAGGTAGACCACTACGAGCGCGCCGTAGGTGTCGAGCAGGTGGAGCTGCTGGAACATGAGGAAGAAGGGCAGGGCGAAGGCCATGGGAGGCGCCATTCGCGCGAGGATGATCCAGCGCCCCATCCATCCCGTCCGTCGGGATGAGGTGCGCGCGAGCGCATATCCGGCGCTGACGCCGAACAGCAGGGTCAGGGCCGTGGTCGTGAAGACGACGACGAGCGAGTTGACGTACGTCAGCAGGAAGTCGGACTGCTGAGTGACCCGCGCGAAGTTGTCGAGGGTGGGCCGCGACACGGGGTTCGCCGAGAACGCGTCCACCGGCTCCTTGAGCGCGGTCGACACCAGCCAGAGCAGTGGCGCCAGGGTCAGGAGGACCACCGACCAGGCCAGGACGGTGAGGGGGCTGACCCGTGATGCGCTACGCCTCCGGGGTGCCGGCCAGGAGGTCGCCGGCCGAGCCTCCGGCCGCACGGCGGTCGGGGTGGCGACGGGAGGCATAGGGATAGTCGATCACTGTGATGACCGTAATGTCAACCATTCTTGATCATATGATCAGTCAGCGAGCTGGATCTCCAGTCCCGCCGCTCGCAGCCGGCTGACCGCCTGGCTGTCCGCACCCCGGTCGGTGACGAGGAGGTCCACCTGGCCGAGCTCGGCCACCTGCACGAAGTACTCCGCCCCCAGCTTGGTCGAGTCGGCCAGCACCACGACCCGACGGGCCGTCCGGACCAGGACCCGCTTCAGTTCCCCGTCGTCGAGGTTGAAGTCCGTGAACCCCGCCTCGGGGCTCACGCCCCCCACTCCCAGGAACGCGATGTCGGCGCGCATCGTGCGGTAGTGGCTGAGGGCGCTGTCTCCCGTCATGGACAGCTCGTCCTCACGCACCACGCCGCCGGAGACGATGAGCCGGAAGGGGCGCGAGAGGGTCTTCGACTGCGATACCTCCCACGCCGTGCGGAGATTGGCCGTGATGAGGGTGAGGTTGCCCGCGCGCAGGTGCGTCGCCAAGGCGAGAACGGTGGAGCCGACATCGAGGGCCACGGCGTCCCCGTTGTTGACCAGCCGGGCGGCAGCGGCACCGATCGCCGCCTTCGCCGCACTCTGGGCGCCGTGGCGGACGGCGTACGGGCGGTCGAAGGCGCGTCCGAACGTGGACACCGCCCCGCCATGGACCCGCCGCAGACGGCCCGAGTCCTCCAGCTCCAGCAGGTCGCGACGCACGGTCACCTCCGACACCCCGAGCTGAGAGGCCAGGACAGGAACCTCCACCCGCCCTTCGGCGTCGAGGCCCGCGAGGATCCGCTCGTGGCGCAGGGGCTTGGTCGCCGACCCGACGAGGTCCCCGGCGGACATCGGCTCGTGGAGCCTCCCGGTGTCCGCCCGGACCGTGGCCGGCGTCGGGCGTGACGCACCGACGGCCCGTTTCATGTGGTCATCCTAGGGAGGCGCACCGGCTGGTCACGCGATCTGCGTGCCGCGAAGATCGAGTCCCGAGGAGCCGCGGGCGACGAACCCCGTGAGCGACCTCGAGACGAGGGTCGACTCGACATGGTGTCCCAGAGACGCCACCGAAGGAGCAGCTTCCGCCCGCCTGGTCACGTCGAGCAGTGCCGTCCTGCGCCTCCCATCGGCGGGCAGCTCGGCCGCCCGGGCGAGGAGCTCGGCCACCGCGTCGGCGTTCGCGTCAGGCCACCGTGCATAGCCTTCCGCCACGTCCTCTCGAGGAACCACCGCAGGATCGCCTCACCGCTGCGGTGGAAGACCCCGGGGTCGCCGGAGGCGAGCAGGGCCTGGTACCGCCCATCGGGGATGTCGGTGACGAAGGCCTCAGCGGTATGCGCGACGCCAGCCTCGAGACGCACACCGACCTCGACCATCGAGTCGGTGAGGTCTCCGGCCACGTCGGCGAGCCACGAGACGCTCGAGACAAGCAGGTCGAGATCTATCACCGGCAGGGCGCCCGGGCCGCGGGGCCGAGGTCCACCTGTGGCTGCGACCGGCACACGCACAGAGGCGTCAGGGTGGCCGACCGAGAACTAGCTTC
>JBDSYO010000478.1:0-4387 GCA_039925625.1 Lapillicoccus sp.
TGGCGCCTCGGGGAGGCGTCCGGCAGCGCGGTGGCCGACTGGACCGGCACCAACTCGGCCACGCTGGCCGGCGGCTACACCCGAGGACAGCCCGGCGCCATCAGCGGCGACACCGACCGTGCCACCGCGTTCGGCGGCACCAACGGCGTGGCGGTGGCCGGACAGAACCTGCCCGGCCCCAACGTGTTCAGTGTCGAGGCGTGGTTCAAGACCTCGTCGACGGCGGGGGGCAAGATCGTGGGGTTCGGGGACAAGCCCAGCGGCAACAGCTCCAACTACGACCGGCACATCTACCTGGACGCCCCCGGCTTTGCGTACTTCGGCGTCTACAACGGCGCCACGACCACGCTGAAGTCACCGAAGGCGTTGAATGACAACGCCTGGCACCAGGTGGTGGGGACCATGGACGCCGGCGGCATGACGTTCTACGTCGACGGGCAGCGGGTGGGCCGCAACCCCGGCGTGACCGCCGGTCAGGCCTACACCGGCTACTGGCGGATCGGTGGCGACTCGACCTGGAGCGGGAACCGCTACCTCAACGGCACCATCGACGAGGTCAGCGTCTACGGCAGTGCCCTGACCTCCAACCAGGTCCTAAACCACAACACGACCGGACGCGGCGGCGCGCCCGCGCCCCTGCCGACGGCGGCGTTCACGTCAGGGGTGACCAACCAGTCGGTGGCGTTCGACGCGTCGACCTCGACGACCCCGAACGGGACGATCACCGGGTATGCGTGGGACTTCGGTGACGGGACGACCGGCACGGGGGTCAAGCCGACCCACCCCTATGGTGCGGCGCAGACCTACCAGGTGAAGCTCACCCTGACCGACTCCGCCAACGCCACGGCCTCGGTCACCCATGCCGTGACCACGACCGCTCCCGTCACGTCGACCTTCGCCAAAGACCTGTTCGACAACCGGACGCTCACCGGCGGCTGGGGCACCGCGGACACCGGCGGCGACTGGTCGCTGTTCTACGGCAGCGGGGCGTTCTCGGTCGGCGGGGGGAAAGGCGTGATGGCGTTGAACCTCAACGACACCCGGATGGCGCTCTTGCCGTCGGCGAGCTCCTCCGCGGCCGACGTGACGGCGACGTTCACGGTGAACCGCACCGGTGCGGGCTTCTACACCTCCGTCGTCGGGCGGAGTGTGGGCGGTTCGAGCTACAACGCGCGGGCGCTCTTCGAGGACGGAGGCACCATCCGGCTGTACGTCCTGCGGGACGAGTCCGCCCTGGCCGACTCGTTCGTGCTCCCGGGGGTGACCTACGCGGCGGGTGACACGGTGAAGCTGCGGATCCTCGTCACGGGGACCAACCCCACCACCGTGTCCGCGATGGCCTGGACCGGGACGGCGGCCCAGCCGGCGACCTGGCAGCTGACGGCGACCGACACCACGGCGGCGATGCAGACGGCGGGCAGTGTGGGCATCATCGGACGCCTGGCCGGGTGGGCGACCACCCCGACGGCCACGATCTCCGTGGACTCCTTCGTCGCGACCACGCCGACGCCCTGACATGTCGCGGACCAGGTCGACCCCTTCCTTCCGGGCCCCACCGAAAGCAGTCGCCGGCGGCCACCTCCCCGTGGCCGTCGGCGGCCAACTCTCGGTGGCGGTCGCCTACCCGCGCGAGCTGTCGGTCGCCGGGTGGGCGGCGAGGCACCGGGAGGACGGCGTGCCCGGCCGTTGGCCCTACGGGCTCGACCGGCTGGGCCGACCCGACACCTCCGTGAGGGTGCTCGACCTGGCCCCCGACGACCGCGCTCACCGGGCCTGGGCCCGGGTCGCCCGGCGTCGCCTCGTCGACGCCGACCTCGTGCTGACCTGGGACGAGAACGCCGCCGGTCGGTTGGGGCGCCAGTGGCGAGCCATGGAGCACGGCTCGGGCGTCGTCTGGCTGACCGACGACGTCGGCGGCCGCTTCGCGGAGCAGCAGGTGGACATGCTGCGTCGGTGTGCGGCGACCTGGGTGCTCAGCGACGCTCAGCGGGACCCTCTGCAGCAGCTGCTCGGTCCGGGACACCCGGTGCACGTGGTGCGGTTCGGGATCGACACGACTTTCTTCCGGCCGGCGCCCTACCCCGCCCGTCCCGTGGTGTTCAGCGCCGGAAACGACCGTCATCGCGACACCGCGACGCTCATGTCGGCCCTCGGGCTGGTCCACGAGGCGGTCCCCGGCGCGGAGCTGCTGGTCCAGAGCCAGACCACGGGGACCCCGCCGAAGGGCGTCACGGTCGTGCGAGACGCCAGCCACTCCGGGATCCGTCAGCTCCACGCTCGGGCCGGAGTGGTGGCGGTCGCCACCCACCCCAACCTGCACGTGTCGGGAATGACCGTGGCGCTCGAGGCCAACGCGACCGGCCGACCGGTCGTCATGACGCGTACGCCGGGCGTAGAGGGCTACCTGAGGCACGGGGTCGACGCCCTTCTCGTCCCTCCTCATGACCCAGAAGCGTTGGCGGCCGCGGTAATCCGGCTCCTCGAGGACCCCCGACGGGCCGGGTCGATGGGCGAGGCAGGGCGGGCGAAGGTCGAGCGCGACCACACGGAGCAGACGATGGCCGACCAGCTGCTCGCCGTCGCCACGGCGATCGTGGGCCACCGTTCCGGTGACGCCGCGATCTCGGCCGACCCTCGTGGACGGGAGTGAGCGCGGGGTGTCCAGTGAGCCCAGTCGCCGCCTGAAGCGCCCTACATCCACCGTCGTCCTCGTGGCCGTTGGCGCCGTCCTCGTCGTCGCCGTCGCGGTCTGGGGACTGCTGCGGGTGAACGCGTCGGCCGACCCGACGGCCGACACGGCGGCCAGCTCGGCGGCCAACCCGGCGGTGACGTCAGCGGCCCCCCTGAGCAGCCCGACCAACGCCACGGGTCCCGTGCCGGCGACCAGTGCGCCAACGCCCGGCGTCCCGACGCCTGGCTCCACGACCTCGGGCCCTGCGCCGTCGGCGGACCCCCCTCCGACGGGGAGCGCCGCTCCGTCGGGCGCCGCCGTTCCGTCCGCGGCCGGGGCTGGCGGCCGGGAGCGACCGGCGGTCGCCCCAGCGTCCTCATCCACCGGGGGCGGCGGTCCCACGGTGCGGCTCAGCAGCATCGGTCACGTGGCCGGCCAGGCCCTGGGGCCTGGTGAGATCGCCGGGCCCGCGATCCGGGTGAGCATCGTCATCGAGAACGGGGGCTCGGCGAACCTCGACCTCACCTTCGTCGCCGTCAACGCCTACATCGGTACGGACCGCAGGCCGGCGGGCACCCTGACCCAGCCGGCCGGCTCCCCCTTCGGCGGGGTCCTGAAGCCGGGGGAGCGGGCCACCGGGGTCTATCTCTTCACCGTGCCGACGGCGGAGCGTGACCAGGTGACGCTCGTCGTCGACTACCTCGCCGGCCAGCCGGCGGCGGTCTTCACCGGTGCCTTCTGACCCGGGCTGCAGCCTCGACGGCCTCGCCGATGTCGTGGCCGTAGCGCTCCGGAGAGAACCGGACGGCGGCCGTGCCGGCCGCCGCGGCTGCGAGCCGGCCCGCGTGGGCCGGGTCGTCGAGAAGGCGGGCGACCGCGTCGGCCAGTGCGACGGCGTCACCGGCGGGCACGAGGACGCCGTCGACCCCGTCGTCGACGATCTCGCGCAGACCCTGGACGTCGCTGGCGACCACCGGCCGGCGCGCCAGCATCGCCTCCACGGCGGTGTTGCCGAACGGCTCCTGCCGAGACGGGACGAGGACGACCCGGGCGCGCAGCAGGTACGGCCACGTGGGGTTGACGTAGCCGTGGAAGGTCACGCGTCCCGCCAGGTCGGGCCGCGAGGCGCGTGCGCGCAGCTGCTCCTCGAACCACTCGTAGCCCGAGAAGGCCGAGCCGCAGACGTCGAGCTGCACGTCGTAGCCCCGGGTGACCAGGAGGGCCACCGCCTCGAGGGCCACATCAGTACCCTTGCGCGGCGACAGGCGTCCCACCACCACCAGCCGCGACGGCCGGGTGGTCGCGCCGAGGGGGACGTCCTTGCCCTCCGCGCCCTCCAGCCCCTCCGCGCCCTCCATGCCGGGCCTGGGCGCGTCCCCGTCGGGCGCGGGACCCGCCACGCCGTTGTACACGACCCGGGCCCGCGCTCGGAGCGCCGGGACGACGTCGACCAGAGCCGCAAGGGACGCCCGGCTGTTGACGACCACGACGGAGGCGAGAGCGGTCGGCAGCGCGAGGGCCGTCCGCACCGGCCGGCCGGCGGTCTCCTCGGCTTCGTGGACGTGGCACACGGTCGGCACCGAGCGCTGCCGCGCGGCGGTCAGCCATGGTGGGATTGTCAGGGTGTTGACGACGACAACGTCGGGACGGGTCGCCGCGAGGTGGGCGCTGATGTCCAGGTGAGCACGAAGGGCGTCACGGGCATACCGGGCCAGG
>JBDSYO010000479.1:0-7284 GCA_039925625.1 Lapillicoccus sp.
TGGCCCACCCGCGGGTGTGGTCCAGCCGGACGTCCCAGGGGTAGTGGTCGCGGAACGAGGGGATGTCGAAGCCGCAGGCCGGGGCGATCGCGAAGAGCCCGAGGACCCGCTCCGGATGGCCGGCGGCGACGTGCACCGACCACGAACCCCCGCACGACAGGGAGACGAGCACGGCCGCGTCGACCCCGGCGTCGTCCATGACGGCGACGGTGTCCGCGGCGTACTGCTCGTCGGGGTAGGCCGCAGCCCCGGCCGGGCGCCCCGACGCGCCACTCCCACGGCCGTCGAACGTCACCACCCGGGTATGCCGCGCCAGGTGCGCTACCTGCGCCTTCCACATCCGGGAGGGGACGATCGTCCACGTCGGCATGAGCACGACCGCCGGCTCCCCGACCCCGTAGGACGCCCAGGCCAGGTCGACCCCGTCCCGGTGCGCCACCCCCGTGCGGTCGGGGAGCCGTGCCCGGTTGGCCGGGTCCAGGGCGTCTCCGCGTCGCTCCATCAGCGGTCCTCCCGTCGTGGGCCCGCTCAGCGGCGGATCTCGAGGACGTTGTTGAAGGGGGTCTGGGCGACCACCCGGAAGCCGCCGAACCCGGCCGCGGTGACGATGTCTCGGATCCGCGCCGGTCCGGCCTGCGTCCCGATCGCCAGTCCCACGTCCTGCGAGAGGGACGACGGGGTGCAGAGCAGCGTGGAGAACCCATAGTAGGCACGCCCCACCGGGTTGAAGTTGTCCTCCGGACGGTCTCCGGCCGCCGGCTCCACGACCATCCAGGTCCCGTCGGGCGCCAGTGCGTCGTACACGCGGCGGGCCACCCCGACGGGGTCCCCCATGTCGTGCAGGGCGTCGAAGGTCGTCACGAGGTCGTAGCCCGAGCCGGTCAGCTCGGTGGCGGGCGCGGCGACGAACTCGATGCGGTCGCCCACCCCGGCCTCGGCGGCCCGCTCCTTGGCGGTCGTGACCGACGCGGCGTGCCCGTCCGAGCCGACGAAGGTCGAGCTCGGGTAGGCGCGCGCCATGATGACGGTCGAGGCTCCGTGACCGCAGGCCAGGTCGTGGACCCGGGCGCCGCGCTCCAGCTTGTCGGTGACCCCGTCGAGGGCCGGCAGCCACGACGCGACGAGGTTCGCGGCGTACCCGGGCTGGAAGAAGCGCTCGCAGCCCTCGTGGACGTCGCTGCTGTGCTCGCCCCAGGCGAGACCGTCGCCGTCGGGCGCCAGCGCGATGATCCGGCCGGCGTCGGCGATGGTGCCGAAGGCGATCTGGAAGAAGCCGGGCAGGAACGCGGGGCTGGTGTCGTCGGTGAGGGCGATGGCGTGCTCGGCGGGCAACAGGTAGGTCCGGGTCGCGGGGTCGTAGGTTACGAAGCCCCCCGCGGCCTGGGCGTTGAGCCACTCGGTCGCGTACTTCTCGCCGGTGGCGCTCAGCTGGGCGAGCTCGCTGGCGGTGGTGGGGCCGTGGTCGGCGAGGGCCCGGTAGTAGCCGAGCTTGTCGCCCATGACGACCAGGGCGCAGTTCAGCGCGGCACCGACCTCGTCGACGGCGCGGAAGACGAAGCCCATCAGAGCGGCCTCGTCGATGGCCGGCGGGGTGGGCGTCGTCGGGGCGGTGGCGGTGGTGCGGCTCTCGGTCGTGGTCATGGTGGTTCCTTTATCGGTGGGTGGCGCACGACGCGTACGCCCTCGATCGAGGATCGGCGCAGGCCACCGACGTCGGCATCCGGGCACCCCCCTGGTCTGCCCCGACCGCTGCCCCAGGGGGTCGGAAGGTCCTAGCATCGAGGATGCTCGTCGGGCGACATGAGGAGCGGCGCCGGCTCAACGCCCTCGTGGCCGGGGCCCGGTTGGGACAGAGCGGCGTGCTCGTCGTCGACGGGGAGCCCGGCATCGGCAAGACCGCGCTGCTGGGCTACGCGGTGGAGCAGGCGGCCGGCTTCCTGGTCCTGCGGGTCACCGGTTCGGAGGACGAGGCCGACCTGCCGTTCGCCGGTCTCGCCCAGCTGCTGCGGCCGGTCGCGGCCCAGCTGGACCGGCTGCCCGCCCCGCAGGCCCGGGCGCTGTCGGTGGCGCTGGCGCTGAGCGAGGGCGGTGAGGTCGACCGGTTCGCCGTCGCCGCCGGCGTGCTCAGCCTGGTCATCGAGGCGGCCGACCGGCTGCCCGTGGCGATCGTCATCGACGACGCCCACCTGCTCGACCGGCCGTCCACGGAGGCGGTGCTCTTCATGGCCCGCCGGCTGCTCGCCGACCCGGTCCTCGTCCTGGCTGCGGCCCGCTCCCACGAGGCGCCCGCGTGGACCTCGGCGGGGCTACCGGGCCTCAGCGTCGTCGGCCTCGATGGGCCGTCGAGCTCGGCCGTCGCGCGCTCCGCCGCGCCGCAGGAGTTGACCCGCGAACAGACCCATCGCATCGTCACCCTCAGCGGGGGTAACCCCCTGGCCATCGCCGCCCTGGCCCGCGAGCCGGAGGGGCTCGCCCTTCGGCCGGGCGACGCCCCGGTGCCGGTCCCGACCGTCGTGGCCGACGCCTTCGGGCGCCGGGCGGCGCCGCTGGCCCCGGCCGACCTCGCCGTGCTCGCGCTCGCCGCGGTGGCCGGCGGTGACCTACGGGTGGTCGCGGATGTCTGCCGTGTGGCGGGCCTCGACCTCACGGCCCTCGACCGGGCGGCCGCGCTCGGGCTCGTCACGGTGTCGCCCGACCGGGTCGAGTTCTCCCACGCCCTGGTGCGGTCGTCGGTCTACGCCACGGCCTCCCCGGCCGACCGGCGCCGGCTGCACGCCCTCGTCGCCGAGGCCCTGCCCGGGGCCGACGACGACCGCCGCGCCTGGCATCTCAGCGCCGCCGCCCTTGGCCCCGACGCCGCGGCGGCCGACGGCCTCGACGGGGTGGGCCGGCGGGCGACCGACCGAGGCGCGTACGCCGTCGCGGCGTCGGCCTTCGAACAGGCCGCCCGGCTGACGCCGGACCCCACCCGCCGTAGCGAGCGGCTGCTGGCCGCGGGCGAGGCGGCGTGGTTCGCGGGGGAGGACGCCAGGGCTGCCCCCATCCTCGGTGCGGCGCTCGACCACGCCGTCTCGGCGCAGGGCCGCACCCGGGCCCGGACGCTGCTGGGGCTCGTCGCCGGCCGACGGGGGTTCCTCGGTCAGGCCCGCGACGCTCTGCTCGCCGCCGCCCGTGATGCTCGGGACACCTCGCCCGACGACGCGCTGTTCATCACCGCCGAGGCCGTCGACGTCTGCTTCTACCTGCTCGACCGGTCGGCGTTCGCCGAGGCCTCGGCGCTGCTGGAGGACCTGCTCGCCGGGCGTACGCCCGAGGGGACCGGCCGCCACGAGGTCACCGGAACGGCGGTAGCCACCGACCGGCCGTCGGCCGTGGCGTCGATCGCCCTGGGGATGGCCCGGATCTATGCGGGGGAGCCGGGCGCCGAACGCATCCGGGCCGGGGTCGCAGCGCTCGCCCGTCTCGCTGAGTCCGACGGCGACGGCCTGCAGTCGGCCTGGGGCGTCATCGGCCCGCTCTTCCTGCGCGAGGAGGGCGCCGGCTCCGACCTCATCCGCCGGGCCGTCGAGGAGTCCCGGCGCGCGTCCCGCCTCGGTACCCTGCCGCACCTGCTGTTCCACCTCGCCCGGTACGACTGGTCGACCGACCGCTGGGCTCGGGCCGAGGTGGGTTACGGCGAGGCCGTGACCCTCGCCCGCGAGTTCGGGCAGGTCACCGAGCTCGCCGCGAACCTCGCGGGGATGACGTGGCTGCACGCCCGTCAGGGCCGGGCGGAGGAGGCGCGCCGCGACGGAGCCGAGTCCCTGGCCGTGTCCGGGAAGGAGGTCCGCGTCACGACCGTGTGGGTCGCCTTGGCGCTGGCCGAGCTCGAGCTGTCGCTCGGGGAGACCAACGCCGCCGTCGACCGACTGCGGGGCTTGGCCGCCTTCCTCGCCGAGCACGACGTGCGGGACGCCGACCTCTCGGCCGTGCCGGAGCTGGTCGAGGCCCTGGTGCGCGGCGGTCGGGCCGACGAGGCGCGGGAGGGGGCGGACGCGTACCTGCTCCTCGCTGACCGCAAAGGGCAGCCGTGGTCGCTGGCCCGGGCGGCCCGAGTGCGCGCCCTGCTCCTGCCCGAGGCCGACATCGACGGGTCCGAGCGTCACTTCGCGGAGGCGCTGTCGTGGCTGTCCGCGACGCCGGATGCCTTCGAGGAGGCCCGGACCCGGCTGCTCCACGGCGAGCGCTTGCGCCGGGCGCGCCGGATCGCGCCCGCACGGCTGGAGCTGCAACGGTCACTCGACGGCTTCGAACGACTGGGCGCGCGGGCGTGGGCCGACGCGGCCGCGGGCGAGCTGGCCGCGACCGGCCTGCACGCCCACCGCCGCGGTCCCGGCCCGGTCGTCGAGCTGACGCCCCGCGAGCTGCAGATCGGGATGCTGCTGGCCGCCGGGCGGACCACCCGGGAGACGGCGGCGGCTCTCTTCCTCAGCCCCAAGACCGTCGAGTACCACCTGCGCCACCTCTACACGAAGCTCGGTATCGGCTCCCGCGCAGAGCTGCGAGAGCAGCTGGGCGAGCACGAGCCGCCGCCGCGCACCCCCTAGCCTGAGGCGTATGCCTGCTTCCTCGGCGAGCCCTGCCGACGTCCTCGCCCCCCGGGTCACGGCGGCCATCGCCGCGGCGTTCGGCGACGAACACCCCGAGCTCAGGGCCGCCGACCCCGTGCTCCGACCGTCGCAGTTCGCCGACGTGCAGGCCAACGCCGCCCTCGCGCTCGCGAAGCGGCTCGGTATGCCTCCACGCGAGGTCGCGAGCCGGATCGTGGAGCACCTCGACCTCTCCGGTCCGACCGGTCCGATCGCCGACCGGGTCGAGATCAGCGGGCCCGGGTTCATCAACATCACCTTCGCCGACGTGTGGCTGGCGGCCGGCGTCGGCGAGATGGCCGCGGACCCGCGCCTGGGCATACCCCTGCAGGAACCCGAGACGATCCCCATCGACTACTCCTCACCCAACGTGGCCAAGGAGATGCACGTCGGCCACCTGCGCACGACCGTGGTCGGCGACACCCTGGCCCGCACCCTCGAGGCGCTGGGGCACCACGTCGTGCGTCAGAACCACATCGGCGACTGGGGCACCCCGTTCGGCATGCTGATCGAGCACCTCCTCGACGTGGGGGAGGGCTCGCCCGAGGCGGCCCTGCTCGTCAGCGACCCCAACGCGTTCTATCAGGCCGCGCGCACCGACTTCGACGCCGATCCGGCCTTCGCCACCCGGGCCCGGTCGCGCGTCGTGGCGCTGCAGGCGGGCGACCCCGACACCCTGCGGCTGTGGGGCGAGCTGATCGAGGGGTCGAAGCAGTACTTCAACCGGATCTACGCCGCGCTCGGCGTCACCCTCACGGACGCCGACCTGGCCGGCGAGTCGCGCTACAACGACGAGCTGGCCGCGATCTGCGACGAGCTCGAGACCAAGGGCATCGCCGTCGTCAGTGAGGGGGCGCTGTGCGTGTTCCTCGACGGCTACACCGGCCGCGAGGGCAAGCCGGTGCCGCTCATCATCCGCAAGTCCGACGGCGGCTACGGCTACGGCGTCACCGACCTCGCCACCATCCGCTACCGCGCTCAGGGGCTGGGCGGCAGCCGCATCGTCTACGTCGTCGGCACGACCCAGGCCCTGCACTTCCGGATGGTCTGGGAGACCGCGCGGCTCGCCGGCTGGCTCGACGACGGGGTCCGGCCCATCCACGTGCAGATCGGCAACGTGCTCGGGCCCGACCGCAAGATCCTCCGCACCCGCTCCGGTGACTCGCTGCGACTCCTCGCGCTGATCGACGAGGCCGTGGCCAAAGCGCGGGCGGTCATCGACGACGCCCGGCCCGACCTGCCGGACGCGCTCCGCACGGAGATCGCGCCCCAGATCGGCATCGGGGCGGTCAAGTACGCCGACCTCTCGGTCGCGCACGACAGCGAGTACGTCTTCGACCTCGACCGGATGGTCTCGCTCACCGGCAACACCGGTCCCTACCTGCAGTATGCGGCGGCGCGGGTGCGCTCGATCTTCCGCAACGCCGGGCTCGAGCCGTCCCTGGCGGGCGCCGATGCTTCGGCGCGGGTCGTCGTCGTCGGTGACGCGGGGGAGCGCGAGCTGGCGCTGGCCCTGCTGCAGTTCGGCTCGGTCGTGGCCCAGGTCGGTGACGAGCTCGAACCGCACCGGTTGGCCGGCTACCTCTTCGACCTCGCCCAGACGTTCTCCTCGTTCTACGAGCATCACCCGGTGCTCAAGGCCGAGACGTCCGAGCTACGCGAGTCCCGGTTGGCGCTGTGCGCGCTGACGCTGGCGGTCCTGGTGCGTGGCCTCGACCTGCTGGGAGTGCAGTCACCCGAGCAGATGTAGGTCGGCGCGGGGGCAACAACTCCGCACGTGATGCGAAGTTTTCGGACATTCAGGACTCGTCGGTCGAGAAGTCATCAGGTGCGGAGAAGTTGACCGGGGTCTCGCCGCCACCGGGCCGTGGACAGACCAGAGCTGAGCGTCGATGCCCTGGTGAACGGCCGGGGAACGGAGGAGGCTCGAGCCATGGCCACCGTGCCCGCCGCAGCGAAGCAGTTCAACAAGGTCGCCGTCCGCCTGGCCGGTCACCGGTTCGTGCCCCTCTGGGCGCTTCTGCGCCATCGTGGCCGCAAGAGCGGCGCGCCGTATGCCACCCCGCTCGTGGTGATCCCCACCGAGACGACCTTCTTCATCGGGCTGCCATGGGGGCGGGGGACCGACTGGGTGCGCAACGTCGAGGCCGCCGGCCGCTGCACGATCCGGTGGAAGGGTGTCGACTACGAGTGCACGGCGCCGACCTTCGTCGACGAGGGGGTCGCGCTCGCAGCCGCACGCGGGCTGACCCGTCGCCTTCTGAAGCGGGGCTCGTTCCCGCACGGCTTCATCCAGCTCGACCGCCGGCCGGCGTGACCCCGCCGCTGAGGCCCGGCCTCCCGGCAGATCAGCGACAGCGGCTGCGAAGGGTCTCGACGCCGTCGCCGGTCAGGTCGTCGACGTGGGCCGCGCGCCCCGTCATCGCCATGACCAGGGACAGCAGCGGACCCTGGACCGCGGGGCCGCTCCCGGTGGTCCAGTCCTGGTCGGTCGCCGAGAGCGTCAGTCCCGCGATCCGGTTCTTGGCCCCGATGAGCGTGTTGGAGCCCTTGTAGAAGTCGGCGACGGCGCTCAGAGCCTCCGGTGGATAGGTGTGCTCCATCCCGAGCGGCCGGCGGACGTCCTCGGCATGGACGACCACCTCACCGAGCCACG
>JBDSYO010000480.1:0-7052 GCA_039925625.1 Lapillicoccus sp.
ACGCCAGAGGTGACCATTGGAGGTTCGGGACTGACCGGAAATGCCAAGGTGTGACGACTCGAAGCGTCCCAACCGCCAGAGGTGACCATTGGACGTTGGGGAGCGGCCGGAACAGCCAAAGGTGACCACTCGAGGCGTCCCACCCGCCAGAGGTGACCTTTGGCGGGTCAGCGGTAGGTGTCGCGGGGGGCTCGGCCGGGTGCGCTCCGACGGCCTTCAGACCACGGTGGGGCACCGGGGCCGGTCACGGCGTTCTCGGTGACCGTGCCCACCCCGACCTCCTGCTCCAGCAGGCCGAGGGATCGAGGTGAGCAGGGCTGCCCTGGGTCAGCCCCACCAGAAGGTGGCCGCGATGACGCCGTACAGCGCGATGAGGCCGGCGCCCTCGATCCAGGTCGACTTGCCGTCGAAGGTGATGAACGCGCTGAGCAGCACGGCGATGGCGACCGAGACCACGAGCAGGGGCGAGAACACCAGCGTGAGCGGGGTGAACCCGAGCACCGTCGAGAGGATGACGAGCAGCGGGGCCAGGACCAGCGCGATCTGCAGCGGGGAGTTGATGACCACCGCGAACGCATACTCCGACCGGTTCTTGGCGGCCAGCTGCGCGCCGACGACGTTCTCGATCGCGTTGCCGGCGATGGCCACGACAACGAGGCCCGCGAACACCTCCGAGATGCCGAACGACGTCATGGCCGGTTCGAGCGCGGCGACGAACCAGTCGGACACGAACGCCGCCGCGACGGCGCTGGCGGCGAGCATGACCACCGCGAAGACGATGTTCCACCGGGGTGGCTCCGACTCCCCCGGGCTCTCGGAGCCGTCCCCCCGGCGCAGGGAGGCGGGCAGCGTCAGGAGGAACAGCCCGATCAGCACCACGGAGGCGATGATCGACAAGGTGGTCTCGTGCTGCGCGGCGGGCGTGTGGATGAGGTGGGCCAATGAGGGCATGACCATCGCCGCGACCGAGACGAGGAGCATGACGGTGATCCTGTGGGCGCGCGAGCTGTCGAGCTTCTGGGTGCCGTGCTTGAGGCCGCCGACGACGAAGCACAGGCCGAGCACCAGGAGCAGGTTGGCGAGGATCGACCCGATGAGGGCGGCCTGGACCACGGCCACCAGGCCCGCCTTGAGGGCGAAGAGGCAGATGAACAGCTCGGGCAGGTTGCCGAGCGCCGACTGCAGCACTCCCGTCGCTCCGGGTCCGAAGCGGTCGCCGAGCTGTTCGACCGACCGGCCGACGAGAGCGGCGAGCAGCGCGACGGCGCCGGCGGCCGTGAGGAACGCGAAGACCCCCAGCCCCACCGCGTAGTGCGCCACGCCCGCCAGCACCATGAGCCCCGCCGACAGCCCGATGACGACCCAGTCGGAACGCTCCAGGTGGTTGCCGGACCCGGCGGGGGCCCCGGGCTCTCCCGGTTCCGCAGGGGCCTGGTGGGGCGAGGGGGCAGCCGGGGCCGAGGCGGTCATGGGTGCATCGTGCCAGCCGCGGCGCCGTCGGTCCTGGCGAGTTCCGGACCGGTCGGTGGCGGGTGTGCCACGCTCCCCCCATGACCGAGGACGTCGTCGTCGTACCGACCGCGCCGGACGGTCGCGACACCCGCGAGCAGCGCAGCTGGTACTTCTACGACTGGGCCAACTCCGCCTACGTGACGACGACGGCGACCGTGCTCATGGCGCCATACCTGACGTCGGTCGCGACGGCGGCCGCGTGCCCGGGCCTCGCTGACGGGGCGACGTGCACCGAGACGCTGTCCGTCGTCGGCATCCCGGTGTCCCCCGGTTCCCTGTTCGCCTACACGGCGACCGTCTCGACCATCGTGTCGGCGCTGGTGCTCATCGTCGTCGGGGGGATCGCCGACCGCAGCCAGCGGCCGACCCGGATGCTCGCCGGGTTCGCCTGGCTGGGGGCCGTGGCGGCCACCGCGATGTTCTTCGTCATGGGTACCGACTGGCAGCTCGGCGTGGTCCTGCTCATCGTGGCGAACATGGCGCTCGGCAGCTCCCTCGTCATCTACGACTCCCTGCTGGTGCGGATCGCCACCCCCGACGAGCGCGACCGGGTGTCGTCCAAGGGCTGGGGCATCGGCTACCTCGGGGGCGGGATCCTGCTGGCGCTCAACTTCCTGCTCGACATCTTCCACACCCGGCTCGGCATGGACCGCTCCACGTCGACGCGGGTCAGCCTCATGTCGGCGGGTCTGTGGTGGGGCGTGTTCACCCTCATCCCGGTGCGGGGGCTCCGGCACGTGGGCGGCACCCTGGCCCCGCCCGTCGCGCGGAGCCGCGGAGTCGTCGGCGGGAGCTTCGCCCAGCTCGCCGACACCTTCCGGGAGCTGCGGCTGTTCCCCCAGACCATGTTGTTCCTGCTCGCCTACCTGTTCTTCAACGACGGCATCCAGACGGTGATCGGCAACTCGAGCCTCTACGGCATCGAGGAGCTGGAGTTCTCGCAGCAGACGGTCCTCGGCATCTTCCTGTTCGTTCAGTTCGTCGCCTTCGGCGGCTCCGCGCTCTTCGGCCGGGTCGCCGAGCGGATCGGCGCCTGGCGCACGGTGCTCGTCAGTCTGGGGATCTGGACGGTCATCGTCGTCGTCGCCTTCTTCGTGCCCGCCCGGTCGGTGGTGCTCTTCGTCGTCCTCGCCCTGTTCATCGGGCTCGTGCTCGGCGGGAGCCAGGCGCTCTCGCGGTCGCTCTACAGCCAGCTCATCCCCCGGGGCCGGGAGGCGGAGTTCTTCAGCCTCTACCAGGCCATGGAACGCGGCACGAGCTGGTTCGGGACCCTGACCTTCGGGCTGGTCTACCAGTTCTCGCACTCCTACCGCTGGGCGATCGTGGCCCTCGTCGTCTTCTTCGTCGTCGGCGGTGTCCTGCTCTCCCGGGTCCGTATGCGTGAGGGCATCATCGCGGCCGGCAACCCGGTCCCCCACGTCATCTGAACCGCCCGGCGCGGACCGTCGTCTCCCCCTTGTGATTCGGGTCACAAAGTGGTCTCATTCGCCCCCCACCGCAGCGCCGAGCGGAACAAGGCATCCAGGGACCACGTTGGAACCGAATGAGTCACGACAGGATGGGGCATCCCGTCGGTGACGTGAGACCCGGAGGGATACCAAGATGGCTGACCGAACACTACGTGGAACCCGTCTGAGCAGCTTCAGCATGGAGTCCGAGGTAGGCGTGGTGCCCAGTGAGCGCCGCATCACCACCTACGTGTGCCCGCAGGGGCATCGCATCGAGCTCCCCTTCAGTGTCGAGGCCGACGTGCCGCCGGTCTGGGAGTGCCGGTGTGGCAGCGAGGCCAAGCTCCTCGACGGCCCCGAGGTCACACCGAAGGAGACCAAGCACGTGCGTACGCACTGGGACATGCTCCTGGAGCGGCGGTCGATCCCCGAGCTGGAGGAGCTGCTCGAGGAGCGCCTCACCCTCCTACGCGCCGCCCGGGGCGAGAAGCCCACGAACAAGCGCAGCGCCTGACGACACCCGCGTCAACCCGCGACATCCATGACGCAGGGCCCGGTCGACCCGACCGGGCCCTCCGTCATGTCCAGGCCGCCTGACATCGTGTGACCGTGGAACCGGCTACAGGACCTCGCCCTCGATGACCTCGTCCGCGGTCCGCGCGGATCCGCGGTCCGTCGGCGCACTGGGCCGGAACCCTCCCGCCATGGGGGCGTAGATCCCGGACAGCAGACGCCGGGCCACGACCGCCTCGAGCAGGCGCCGTGCCACCGGCCGGGTCACCGGGACGACGAGGAAGAAGCCCACGACGTCGGTGAGGAAGCCCGGGGCGAGCAGGAGCACTCCCCCGACGAGCACGAGCGCGGCGTCGGCCAGCTGCCGCGAGGGCATCCGCCCGGTGGTCAGTGCCTCCTGCAGGGCCAGCCAGGTGCGCGACCCCTCCTGGCGGACCAGCCACGCGCCCAGCGCCGACTCGACGAGGAGCAGCGCGAAGGTCGGCCAGCCCCCGATGACCCGTCCGACCCCGATGATGACGACCACTTCGAGCAGGGGGACGACGAGGAGGAGCAGGACGAGCAGCATCGACCACCGGCGCATCCGGGGTCGACGCACCCCGGATGTCCGCGGTCCTAGACCCGGTGCCACGACCGCTCCTCCCGGCGCTGCCGCCACTCGCGGGTGGCGCCCTGGACCCGGTCGACCCGATGGGTCACGGCCCACCTCGTCACGCTCAGCATGGCCTCGCTGACGATGCCACTGCTCATCTTCGACTCCCCCACCGTGCGCTCGACGAACTCGATGGGCACCTCGGCCACGGTGAGCCCGGCCCGCACCGCCCGCCACGTCATGTCGACCTGGAAGCCGTAGCCCTGGGTGTCCACCGACCCGAGGTCCATCTGGCGCAGGGCGGAGGTGCGGTAGACCCGGTAGCCACCGGTGGCGTCCTTCACCGGCATACCGAGCAGCAGCTTGACGTAGACATTGCCGCCGACGCTGAGGACCTTGCGCGACACCGGCCAGTTGACGACGGTGCCGCCCTTGACCCAACGCGAGCCGATGACGGCGTCGGCCGCCCGGGCGGCGTCGAGGAGGGCGGGCAGCTGCTCGGGCTGGTGCGAGCCGTCGGCGTCCATCTCGACCACCGCGCCGTAGGCCCGGTCGAGGGCCCACCCGAACCCGGCGAGGTAGGCGGCGCCCAGCCCGGCCTTGCTCGTGCGGTGCATGACCATCACCTGGCCGTCCTGCGCCGCCAGCTCGTCGGCGACCTGCCCGGTGCCGTCGGGTGAGGAGTCGTCGAGGACGAGGACATCGACCTCGGGCACGGCGGCCCGGACCCGCTCGACGATCCGGGGCAGGTTCTCCCGCTCGTTGTAGGTGGGGATGAGGACGACGACGCGCCCGAGGGGCTCACGGGCGACGGGCTGGTTCACGCTGGTGTGGTCCTTCCGGCGGTGGAGCACTGAGGTGGGGGGCGTCGACTCTACGGGCTTGGCCGCGGCCCGCGCGGCGTCGTTCGCGCCCGGCCACCCCGGCCACCCCGGCCGCCCCGGCCGCCCTGGCGGGCCTGGCCAGCCCGGCGAGGAGGAGAAGGACGACGAGCAGCGCGCACGCTGCGTACTCCGGCCAGGGCCCGACCGTCGTGGCCAGGGTGAGCGAGGTGCGTAGCGGTAGCCGACCGGACAGGACGGCCTGCGTGAACAACGTGCTCGCCTGATGCGCGGTTCCGTCGGGCGTGATGAGCGCGCTGACCCCGACGGTGGAGACGTGCACGACGGAACGACCGTGCTCGATGGCCCGGATTCGCGAGATGGCCAGCTGCTGGGTGGACTCCGCGGTGTAGCCGAAGGTCGCGTTGTTGGTCTGGACGAGCAGGAGGTTGGCGCCCAGCTCCACGTTGTCGCGCACCAGGTCGTCGTAAGCCACCTCGAAGCAGATGGTGGGGCCGGCGACGATGCCCCCTCCGGCGGCGGACGGCACCCGGAAGACCACCGGCCGGTCCCCCGCCGCGAAGTCGGCCCGCACCAGGTCGACCTTGTCGCTGAAGCGGCGGAAGAAGTCCCGTGAGGGGATGTACTCCGCGAACGGCACCGGGTGCTGCTTGACGTAGCGCGCCGTGATGCCCTGGCCCGGCGTGTAGAGCAGGGAGACGTTCGAGACGTCGGGGTAGGGCTGCTCGAGGAGCGACCCGACGACGACCGGGGCGCCGATGGCGTCGAGGGCCTCGGTGATGCGCTCGTCGGCGTCGGGGTTGCGGGTGGGGTCGATGTCGGAGGCGTTCTCCGGCCACACGACCAGGTCGGGGCGCGGGCGGGTGCCGCCGGCCACCTGCTGCGCGGCCGCGATCGTGGCGTCGACGTGGTTGTCGAGCACCTGGCGACGTTCGGAGTTGAAGTCCAGGCCCGGCCGGGCGACGTTGCCCTGGACGGCCATGACCTCCCCCGGCGTCCCGTCCGTCGGCAGCGGCACCGCGACCCCGGCTGCCCCCACCGCCAGGGCGGCGACGAGCGGCGCCAGCCGGCGAGGCCGCAGTCGGGCCCGGAGTCCCTCGCCGACAACCACGCGGTATGCCGCCGCGGCCAGCAGTCCGCCCGCGAGGGCCACCGCGAAGGTCACCGCCGGCGCTCCACCCAGCGCCGCCAGGTGGCCGAGGGGGCTGTCGGCCTGGCTGAACGCCAGCCGGACCCAGGGGAACCCGCCGTAGGGGATGCGGTCGCGCAGCGACTCCTGCCCCACCCAGGCGAGCCCGACGACGAGCGGACGCACCGCTGCCGTGCGCCGCGGCTGGGCCCGACCGGGCGGCCGCCCTTGCAGCCACGCCGTGACCGCACCGAGGAGGGCGAGGAACACCGCCTGGCAGACGACTAGTCCGGCCCACGGCACGACCCCGACGACGATCCCGGCCCAGCTCAGGGAGAACCCGAAGAAGCCCACCCCGGTGACGAAGCCCAGGAGCGCCCCCTCGCGGACCCGCGCTCCGCAGGTGGCCGCAGCCAGGAGGGCGACGCCGACCGGAGCCAGGACCCAGATGCCGGAGTCGGGGAAGGACAGGCACAGGGCGACGGCCGCCAGCACCGCCAGGAGGAGACGTCGGACCATCGGCACCCACTCACGGTAACCGGCCGACCTGGGCCGGATGGCGGGACCATGACGGTCCGTGACGCCGTTGGGACCAGCACCTCATCCTCGGGCTGAGGACATCGGTGCTGTTGTCTACTGAGCGTCACGGGCCGTCATGTCGTCCACCAGTCAGCACTGCGAGGCCGAGCTCATGACCCGTCGGGCGAGCCTGGCTTGGTTCGGCGGCTGCGCGCGCAAGCCGCCGAGGAACCCCCTTGTCGAACCACTCCCTAGCCTCACGGCTGACCGTCCGTGGTGAACATCCGAGGCCTAAGGTACTCAGCGGCCGGGTCCTGTCAACCCGGCGTTCACCTGCACAAACGCGCGTTCCTGCAGGTCAGGGCGACGGAGGTGAACGGCACGAAAACCGTTGTCGGGTCACGAAAAGCGGGGGTCGCGGCGTGTCGCCGCACGACACGCCGGGGCCGCTCGGAGGCGGTCTTAACGGACCGCCCCCACCACCTCCTGGGCCATGA
>JBDSYO010000481.1:0-3503 GCA_039925625.1 Lapillicoccus sp.
CTGGTTGCCGCCGCCCTGGTTTCCGCCGCCCTGAGGCGAGCCGCCACCCTGGTTGCCGGACCAGCCACCCTGACCGCCACCGGACGCGCCGGACGACCCTGAGGACGCCGACGACGACCCGGAACCGGCGCCCTGCGGCGTGGCCCACGGGTCCTCGGCCTGGCCGCCACCCTGGTTGCCGCCTCCGCCACCGCCGAACCCGCCGCCGCCGGAGCCGCGCTGGGTCTTGGTGACCTTGGCCGAGGCGTACCGCAGTGAGGGGCCGACCTCGTCGACCTCCATCTCGATGACGGTGCGCTTCTCGCCTTCCTTGGTCTCGTAGGAACGAGACTTCAGGCGGCCGGAGACGATGACCCGGGTGCCCCGTTGGAGCGACTCGGCGACGTTCTCCGCCGCGTCACGCCAGACCGAGCAGCGCATGAACAGGGTCTCCCCGTCCTTCCACTCGTTGCTCTGGCGGTCGAACGCACGAGGCGTCGACGCGACGGTGAAGTTCGCCACCGCGGCACCGGAGGGAGTGAACCGCAGCTCGGGGTCTCCGGTGATGTTGCCGATGACGGTGATGACGGTGTCGCCAGCCATGGGGGTCCTTAGGGTCGGTCAGGTTCAGGTGGTGCGGGTGGTTCAGTTCTTCAGGTGGTGCGGACGGTCAGGCGCCGGGACGCAGCAGCTTGGTGCGCAGGACGGCCTCGTTGAGGCCGAGCTGGCGGTCGAGCTCCTGGGCGGTCGCGGGCTCCGCCGTCATCTTGACGACGGCGTAGATGCCTTCGGCCTTCTTCTTGATCTCGTACGCGAGGCGACGCCGTCCCCAGATGTCGACGTTGTCCACAGTGCCGCCGTCCTTGGTGACGACGGACAGGAACTTGTCGAGGGACGGAGCGACGGTCCGCTCGTCGAGCTCGGGGTCGAGGATGACCATGAGTTCGTACTGACGCATGCGGTGACCCACCTCCTTTGGTCTTGGCGGTCACGGTCTCTCCGTGACAGGAGGGTTGTATGCGTCGCGCCACGACTTACCCTGCCACGAGCCGCCGACATCGGTCGGAGCTCATCCACAGGGCGACTGACGTCGCGGCCAACCTCGGCAGCCTACCGGGCGGGGACAGGCTGCCGGTAATCCGGGCAGTCAGCGGGGGTCAGCCGAAGCGGACGACGAGCTGGTCGGGGGCGCCCCGCAGCGGGCCGGCCAGGTCGTCGCTCTCCTCGTCGGCCCACGGGCTGTCGACCACGGCGCCCTCCTCGTCGCGCACCGGGGGGCGGCTGCGAGCCAGCTGCCAGGTGCGGGCGGCCAGCCAGAGGATGCCGCCGAGGCGCAGGACGACGAACGCGGAGTACCACGACGCCGGGAGCCCGCGCGAGGGCACGGAGGTGCCCGCGAGGTAGAGCCAGACCGCCTCGAAGTGCAGGGCCTCCACCGCCGACCAGACGACCACGTCCTTCCACGCCAGGCCGATGAGGGCCACGAGGGGGACGAGCCACAGGGACGACTGCACCGTCAGCGACTTCCCGGTGAGCAGCACGATGGCCACCATGACGAGGCTCACCTCGGCCAGGCCCGGGCGACGCGGCGTCGAGAGGGCGAACCCGGCGCCGACGAGCACCGCAAGCAGCCAGCCGGCGGCGGCCAGGATGCTCACCGTGCCCGCCGAGAGGGGGTGTCCGGCCAGCTGGGGCAGCACCCATGGTGAGCCGAAGCCCGCGCCCGCCGAGAACCACGACCGGTAGGCGCTCGAGGCGGCGTCGGCGTTGAGCGCACCGAGCACGAACAGGATGCCGCCGAACACCAGCGTTGCCGCGCCGGCGGTCCGTACCCACACGTGCACCCGCCCGGTGCGGACCGAGAGCAGGAGCATGGCCAGGAGGATGAGCACCGGGTAGCTCCGGGCCGACGTCGCCAGTCCCAGCAGGACTCCGGCGGCGACCGAACGCTCCCGGCTCCACGCATACATCGCCGCCGAGGCGAGCGCGACCCCGACGACGTCCGGGGAGATGACGAGGGTGAGGACCGCCACCGGCGAGATCGCGACGAGGGCCGCCCGCAGGGGGAACCGGCGTACGGACGCGGCGGTCCACCACGTCACCAGGGCCAGCAGCACCGCGGCCACGACGGTCCAGAGCGCGAAGTAGAACTGCATCCGCTCCTCGATCGGCCCGCCCGGCACGACCGAGGCGGTCAGCGTCATGAGGAACGAGGTCAGCGGCGGCTGAGTGGGGGCCGGCGCGCCGAACCCGCCCTGCAGGTAGGTGCCGAGGCCGGCGGAGAGGTCGGCGTCCCGGTAGATGGCCGGCAGGTCGGAGAAGCAGGCGTGCCAGAACTGGTCGGGCGAGCTCCAGCCGCTGTCGATGCAGGGCGCCCGCAGCACCACGGCCAGCCCGGAGGTGACGGCCGAGCCGCCCGCGAGGAGGGCGGCGTAGGAGCGCCAGCCGCGGGGTAGCCGCACGGCATACCGGCCGAGGGGTCCGCCGACGACCTCGGACGCCGAGCGAGCGACGGCATCCTCGCGCGACGGCACCTGGACGAGGTCGGCGCGCTGGGGGTGCGGCTCGGGGTGCGGCGCGACGGGACGGGACGGCACGCCGTGAGCCTACGGCGCGGGGACGGGCACGGTCGTGGTGGTGCTCGACACCTGCCCCGGCGGGGTGGCCTTCGTGGTCGTGGTTGTGGTCGGGGTGGTGGGCGTCGTGGTCGTGGTGGTGGGACGGGTGGTCGTCGTCGTCGGCGGCACGGTCACGGTAGTGGTGACCGGCGGCGGCGTCGTCGTCGTCGGGGTGGTCGTCGACGGGGCCGTGGTCGCCGTGGTGGTGGGCGAGCTCGTCGTCGTGATGCCGTTGTCGCCGATGCCGGCGCGCTTCGGGAAGTCCTGCACGTCCATGCCCTGGGTGGCCGTCTTCATGAAGTCGAGCCAGATCGACAGTGGGAGCGAGTTGCCGCTGAGCTCGCTGATGCCGGCGATGTTCTCCAGCGGCTGGGGCTGGCCGCCCACGTCGCGGAACATCCCGATCGAGGTGGCCAGCTGGGGGATCACGCCGGTGAACCAGACCGACAGGCGGCCGTCGGTGGTGCCGGTCTTGCCGGCGACCGGCCGGCCGAGCTGGGCGGCGCGGGGCGCGGTGCCACCGGACTGGGTGACGGCCTGCATGGCGTCGAGGGTGTCGGCGGCGACGTCGGCCCCGAACGCCCCCTGCACCTGCTTCTGCACCTTGTAGTCGAAGCTGCTCTGCGTCGCTCCCCCAGAGCCGCCTGTGTCGGCCGACGAGACGGCCGCCACGAGGTAGGGCGTGGCGCGCTGACCCTGAGCGGCGATCGTCGCGTAGGCGTTGGCCACGTCGAGGACGTGCGGCGAGGAGGTGCCGAGCACGTTGACGAGGTTGTCGTCGAGCCCGGGGGTGGCAGCGGGGATGCCTGCGGCGATGGCCGCGTTCTTGGTGTTGGGCGGGCCGATCCGCTCGTTGAGCCGCATGAAGACCGTGTTGATCGACTTGGCGAGACCCGTGCGCAGGTC
>JBDSYO010000482.1:0-7031 GCA_039925625.1 Lapillicoccus sp.
CACCACAACCACAAGACGCGCGGCACCTGGACGGCGACGAGCGACGCCGACGGCTCGATCCTGTGGCGCACCGCGTCGCGCCGGTCCTACGCGACCCAGCGTCATCCGTACGACCACCCGTGGTCCCAGCCGGTCAGCGAGACGGAGATCGTCGCGGCCGAGATGATCGCGGCCGAGATGATCGCGGCCGGGCCCGTGGACCCGCCGCCGTTCTGAGGTCCGAGGCTCGTCAGAGGCCGCGGCCGACCGTCACACTGGCGTCGTGCCGACCCTGCTCCTTCTCCTGGCCACGCTGACCACGGGCCTGACCGCCGGCGCCTATGCCCTGTACGCGCACACGGTCATGCCGGGGCTGGGCCGAGCCGACGACCGGACCTTCGTGTCCGGCTTCCAGGCTCTCGACCGCGCGATCGTCAACCCCTGGTTCATGGCCGGCGGTTTCCTCGGTGCCCCGGCGTTGACGGCGGCCGCAGCCGTGACGCATCTGTCCGAGACCCAACGCCCGGTGCTGTTCTGGACCGCCCTGGCCCTGGCCCTCGACCTCGTGACCGTTGCCATCACCGTCGCCGTGAACGTCCCGCGCAACGACCGGCTCAAAGCCGCTGGTGACCCGGAGGTCATCGACGTCGCTGCCGTCCGGGCGGAGTTCGGGGAACGCACCTGGGTCCGCTGGAACCTTGTCCGGGTCGTGCTCAGCCTCGCGGCGTTTGCGGCGTTGGCGTGGGCTCTCGTCGTCTCACCATGAAGGCGAACGGCGAGCCCGCTGAGGACCCCCGATAAACTCAGGGGTCCCCCCGCACCAAGGAGCACCACCGAAGTGAGCCTCGTCGTCCAGAAGTACGGCGGATCATCGGTCGCCGACGCCGACAGCATCAAGCGTGTCGCCCGGCGGATCGTCGAGACCCGCAAGGCCGGTCACGCCGTATGCGTGGTCGTCTCCGCCATGGGCGACACCACCGACGAGCTGCTCGACCTCGCCAACCAGGTGACGCCCCTCCCTCCCGGCCGCGAGCTCGACATGCTGCTCACCTCGGGTGAGCGCATCTCGATGGCGCTGGTCGCCATGGCGATCGCCAACCTCGGCCACGAGGCCCGCTCCTTCACCGGGTCGCAGGCCGGCGTCATCACCGACGCCGTGCACGGCAAGGCCCGCATCATCGACGTCACGCCCGGCCGCATCCAGACCGCCCTCGACGCCGGGCACATCGCCATCGTCGCCGGCTTCCAAGGCGTCAGCGTCGACACCAAGGACATCACCACCCTCGGCCGGGGCGGCTCCGACACCACCGCGGTCGCGCTCGCCGCAGCCCTGAACGCCGACGTCTGCGAGATCTACACCGACGTCGACGGCGTCTACACCGCCGACCCCCGCATCGTCCCGAGCGCCCGCCAGCTGCGACACCTCTCCAACGAGGAGATGCTCGAGATGGCGGCGTGCGGGGCGAAGATCCTGCACCTGCGCTGCGTCGAGTACGCCCGCCGGTTCGACATGCCCATCCACGTCCGGTCGTCGTTCTCGGCCTTCGAGGGCACCTGGATCAGCGACCAGCCCGCCAGCGCGCTCGAAGGAGACCCCATGGAAGCCCCGATCATCGCCGGCATCGCGCACGACCGCAGCGAGGCCAAGATCACCATCGTGGGGGTGCCCGACCGCGTCGGCATCGCCGCGAAGATCTTCGGCGCCATCGCTGAGGCCGGCCTCAACATCGACATGATCGTGCAGAACGTGTCGGCCTCCGAGACCGGCCTGACCGACATCTCGTTCACGCTCCCCAAGACCGACGGCCAGACCGGCATGCAGGCGCTGGCGGCGATCCAGGGCCACGTCGGCTTCGCGACGCTGCTCTACGACGACCACATCGGCAAGCTGTCGCTGATCGGGGCCGGTATGCGTTCGCACCCGGGGGTCTCGGCCACCCTTTTCCAGGCGCTGGCCGACGCGGGGATCAACATCGAGATGATCTCGACCTCCGAGATCCGCGTCTCGGTGGTCACCCGGGACGACCAGCTGGACGACGCCGTGCGCGCCGTCCACACTGCGTTCGGTCTCGACTCCGCCCAGGGTGAGGCCGTCGTCTATGGAGGGACCGGAAGATGAGCCAGACCAGCGTCCGCAAGCCGACCCTCGCCCTCGTCGGCGCCACCGGCGCCGTCGGCACGGTGATGCGCCAGATCCTGTCCACCCGTGAGGACGTCTGGGGCGAGATCCGCCTCGTCGCGTCGGCGCGCTCGGCCGGCAAGCTGCTCGAGGTGCGGGGTGTGGACGTCGCCGTCCAGGCGCTCACGCCCGAGGTCTTCGACGGCGTCGACGTCGCCATGTTCGACGTCCCCGACGAGGTCTCGGCCGAGTGGGCGCCTATCGCCGCGGCCAAAGGTGTTGTGGTCGTTGACAACTCGGGCTCGTTCCGGATGGACCCCGACGTGCCGCTCGTCGTCCCGGAGGTCAACCCCGAGGCCGTCGCCCAGCGCCCCAAGGGCATCATCGCCAACCCCAACTGCACGACGCTGACGATGATGGACGCCCTCGGTGCCCTGCACCGGAAGTGGCGGCTCACCGAGCTCGTCGTCTCGTCCTACCAGGCCGCCTCCGGCGCCGGGCAGCCCGGCATCGACCGGCTCCACGACGAGCTGCAGGTCGTCGGCGGCAACCGCGAGCTCGGCTCCCAGGCCGGCGACGTGCGCCGCGAGATCGAGGCCAAGCTCGGCTCCGACTCGCCGTTCCCGGCGCCGCTGGCCATGAACGTCGTCCCCTGGGCGGGCTCGCTCAAGGACGGCGGCTGGTCGTCGGAGGAGCTCAAGGTGCGCAACGAGTCGCGCAAGATCCTCGGCATCCCCGACCTCAAGGTGTCCGCCACCTGCGTGCGCGTCCCGGTCGTCACCACGCACTCCCTGGCCGTGCACGCCGTCTTCGCC
Source organism: Lapillicoccus sp. (assembly GCA_039925625.1). Taxonomy (GTDB): domain Bacteria; phylum Actinomycetota; class Actinomycetes; order Actinomycetales; family Dermatophilaceae; genus Lapillicoccus. The sequence goes on from JBDSYO010000482.1 coordinate 2,914, forward strand.
GACGACGTCACCGTCGCCGAGGCGCGCCGGGCGCTGGAGGAGGCGCCGAGCGTGGTCGTCCTCGACGACCCGGCGGCGGGCGAGTTCCCTACGCCCGCCGACGTCGTCGGCGCCGACCCGACGTTCGTCGGCCGGCTGCGGCAGGCCCTCGACTTCCCCAATACGATCGACCTGTTCGTCTGCGGCGACAACCTGCGCAAGGGGGCCGCGCTCAACACGGCTCAGATCGCCGAGCTCGTCGCGCGGGAGCTCACGGCCCGCTGACCCCACGTCGCTGATGACGTATCAGCGACGTGACGAGGGATCGGCGCGAAACGCATGGATATCCTTGCGCGATCCGATCATTGGTGGGTTCACGGCCGAAACGTCAGCACCGCGCGGACTCCTGGGGACGCGTCTTCCAGGGTGATCTCGGCACCGTTGCGGCGCAACAGCTCTCGGGTGATCGCCAGGCCCAGGCCCGTGCCGCCGCTGTCACGGTCGCGTGCGTCGTCGAGCCGGGTGAACCGGTCGAAGACGCGCTCGCGCTCGGCCACCGGTATGCCGTGCCCGTCGTCGGTCACGGTCACCCCGGGGCCGCGGGGGGTGGGCTCCACGGCCACCAGCACCCCCGTCGTCCCGTGGCGCACGGCGTTGTCGACGAGGTTGGTGAGGGCCCGGTAGAGCTCGTCCCGCACGGCGTCGACCACCGGTGAGTCGACCCCGACCCCTGTGCGCCGCACCGACACCCGCGCCGACGCATACCGCGCCACGACCTCGTCGACCAGGTCGGCGAGGTCCACCGGACCCACGGCCCGGGAACGCGTCGCGTCGTCGGTCCGCGCGAGCAGGAGCAGGTCCTCGACGAGGGCCGACAGCCGGGCGACCTCCGGCAGCAGGTCGGCCGGGACGTCACCGCCCTCACCCAACCGCTGCGCCACCTCGAGCTGCGTGCGCATCGTCGCCAGCGGGCTCCGCAGCTCGTGCGCCGCGTCGGCGACGAACGAACGCTGCGTGCGACGGGCCGTGGCCACCCGGTCGAGCATCGCGTTGAGGGTTGTTGCGAGGGCACTGATCTCGTCGCGGGTGGCCGGCACCGGGAGGCGTTCGTCGGCCAGGCTCCCGTCGATGCGGGCGGCCCCGCTCCGCAGTGCCTCGACGGGGCGCAGCGCCAGCCCGATGACGCGCCACGCGATAGCGGCACAGACGAGGAGGACCAGCGGGAAGACCACGAGCAACAGGGCGCGCAGCGTGCGCGTCGCCGACTCGAGGTCGGCCGTCGGGAGCGCCGCGACGACCGTCACCCGCGCACCCGCCGGGCCCGCTTGGACGGCACTCACCTGCAGGCCGCCGGAGAGCCCCGAGCGGCTCCCCGCTACGACGACGACCTCACCGGCCAGCGCCTGTGCCTTCTCCTGCGGGGTCACCAGCGCGGTGAGCCGGTCGGCGGTCAGTGAGCCGGTGAGCACCCGGTCGTCGGCCGAGAGCACCTGCACCACCTGGGCTCCGGAGGCGGGTACGGGGTCGGGCACCTGACCGGAGTCGAGGAGCAGCGCCACCTCACGGGCGCTGGAGAGCGCTGCGGACTGCACGGTGCGCGTCAGCGACGACGACAGGACGGCGTACAGGATGACGCCGCCCACGACGAGCGCCCCCGCGATGCCGAGCACCCCGATGCTCATGAGCCGGCCGCGCAGGGTCATCCGCTCGAACGGGGTGGCCATCACCCGGCGACCCGGTAGCCCGCCCCGCGCACCGTCTCGATGCGCTCGCGCCCGAGCTTGCGGCGCAGGTAGCCCACGTAGACCTCGACGACGTTGGCGTCCTCGCCCGAGGCCCACACCGCATCGAGCAGCTCCTCCTTGCCGACCACGGCCGGGGCCGCCCGCAGCAGCTGCTCGAGCACGAGGTACTCCCGCCGGGACAGGTCGACCTCGGCGCCGTCCACCTGCACCCGATGGCTCGCCGGGTCGAGGGACAGACCGCCGGCCTCGAGGACGGCCGGCCGCGGCCCCGGGTCGCGCCGCAACAGCGAGCGGATCCGGGCCAGCAGGACGACGAACGAGAACGGCTTCGTCAGGTAGTCGTCGGCGCCGTAGTCGAGCCCGTCGGCCACGTCGTGCTCGCCGTCCTTGGCCGACAACAGCAGCACGGGCACCCAGTTCTGCTCCTCGCGCAGGGTGCGCACGAGGGTGTAGCCGGACAGGCCCGGCAGCATGATGTCGAGCACCACGACGTCGTAGGCCCCGAAGCGCGCGGCCTCCAGTCCCGCCGGCCCGTCGCCGGCGTGGTCGACGACGTAGCCCTCGGCGGCAAGCCCGCGGCGCAAAGCCGCTGACATCCCGGGCTCGTCCTCGACGAGGAGCACACGCATACCGGCCAGCCTGTCACGCTCCGCATAGGCCGCCCACAGGTCGGTCGAACCTGCCGCTCCTACGGTCGCACGCGTGGGGAGTCTGACGCGCCGGGCGCTGCTCGCGGGCGTCCTCGCCGCCACGACGGTGGGCGCGGCCCGGGGTCGCTCGGCGCCGCGGCGGCTGGCGGCGCCCACCATCGTGCAGGGGACGTTCTCGTCGTCGGCCATGAACGGGGCCCAGGTCGGGTGGGCGGTGTCCTACCCGGCCGGCACGACCGAGGAGTCGAACCTGCCGGTGGTGCTCGCCCTGCACGGGGGGTTCGGCACCCACCTGCAGGTCTTCGAGGGGATGGGTTTCCAGCGGGCACAGTCGGCCCCGGGACTCGTCACCGATGTCGCGGTGGCCTCGGTCGACGCGGGCACGAGCTACTACCACCGCCGCTCGGACGGGACCGACACGGGCGCGATGATCCTGCAGGACCTCCTGCCGACGCTCACGGACCGCGGCCTCGACGTCGCCCGGCTGGGACTGTCGGGTTGCTCGATGGGTGGGTACGGCGCGGTGCTGCTCGCCGCCACCGTTCTGCAGGGCCGGGTCGCGGCCGTCGCCCCCGTCAGCGCCGCGCTCTGGCCGAGCCTCTCAGCCGCCCCGGCGTTCGCCTTCGACGGCCCCGACGACTTCGCCGAGCACGACGTCTTCGGTATGCGTGATGCGCTCGGCGCCGTACCGCTGTCGGTGGTATGCGGCCTCTCCGACCCGTTCCTCGGCTACAACCAGGACTTCGTGTCGGGGTTCCGTCGGTCCACGACGTCCCCGGTCACCAGCTTCACCCCCGGCGGCCACGACAACACCTACTGGGTGACGGCGGCCGCGACCCAGCTGACCTTCCTCTCCCGCTACCTCGTCGACGGGGCTGGCAGCGGCGCCGACCTCTAGCCCGACGGAACGGGCCGAGTCAGAGCCCCGGACCCGGTGGGCCGTTCTGTCCACCGATCGGGGGGTGGTCGGGTCAGCCGGTGCATCGGGTCATCGGACGATGGATGGCGATTGACGCCCATGAAACGCTGAGCGACGTCAACACAAGCACATCCCTGATAACGCCCGCACCCGACCAGAGGAACCCCCTGATGCGCCGACTCGGCGTCGCCCTCACCTGCGTCCTGCTCGCGCCCGGCCTCGGCGGGCTCGCCGCGTGCAGCAGTGCCGACGGAACGCAGCCCACCACCACGACCACCGCACCGGTGGCCAAGAAGGCGGGAGCAGCGACCGCGTCGGCTCTCGGACCTGGCCAGCTGGCGACGTTCCTGCTGGAGGGTGTCCTCCAGGGCGTGGGGGCTCAGGGTTATACCTTCCTCAGCGACCTGCTGTTCGGCAGCGGCGACGTCACCGCGGAGGCGACCACCGCGAAGCTCGATGGGATCCAGTCGCAGCTCGACCAGATCACCACGCGGCTCGACACCATCGACACCGACGTGAACGCCATCAAGGGCCAGATCGCCGGTGTGGTGCTGAGCGACAAGCTGGAGGAGATGCGTGGGTGGAACAACAAGATGACGACGCTCTACACGGAGTACTTCCTGCCGATCGCCGCCGCCGCCAAGGACGTGTCCTTGGCGAAGCAGAACATCGCCGACGCCCAGAAGGCTTCGTGCGGCACCACGGCCACGAGCACGGCCACCCCCACGAGTAGTCCCACGTGCACGGCCACCGGCGTGCCGACGGCCTTGACCGACGCGCTCACGACGAAGGTCAAGGCGCTTGAGGACAAGAAGACACGGTTCG
>JBDSYO010000483.1:0-4920 GCA_039925625.1 Lapillicoccus sp.
GAGACGGTCGGCGCCGCCCTGACCCTGCTGCAGAAGCGGGCCCACGGCGCCGCGGTCGTGGTTGACGCCGGGGACCGGCCGATGGGACTGGTCACCGAGGCCGACCTCAGCGGCGTGGACCGGTTCACCCAGGTGCGCGACGTCATGAGCAGCCAGGTCGTCACCATCGACGCCGGCTCCACCCCCGAGCAGGCCTTCGCCGCGCTCGGGAGCGCCCGTCACCGCCTGGCGCCGGCGGTCGACGCCGACGGTCGCCTGGTCGGCATCCTCACCCGCCAGGGCGCTCTGCGCGCAACGGTCTACCGTCCCAACGTCGACCGCGACGGCCGGCTCAGCATCGCGGCGGCGGTCGGGATCAACGGCGACGTCGCCGGCCGGGCCAAGGAGCTGGTCTCGGCCGGGGTCGACGTGCTCGTCATCGACACCGCCCACGGCCACCAGGACAAGATGCTCGAGACGCTGCGGGCCGTGCGAGACCTCGGCCTCGGCGTCCCCCTCTGCGCCGGCAACGTCGTCTCCGCCCAGGGCGTCCGCGACCTCGTCGAGGCGGGGGCCGACATCGTCAAGGTCGGCGTCGGCCCCGGTGCCATGTGCACGACCCGGATGATGACCGGGGTCGGCCGCCCGCAGTTCTCCGCTGTGCTCGAGTGCTCGGCCGCCGCCCGCGAGCTCGGTGCCCACGTGTGGGCCGACGGCGGCGTACGCCACCCCCGCGACGTCGCCCTGGCCCTGGCCGCCGGCGCCTCCAACGTCATGATCGGGTCCTGGTTCGCCGGCACCCTCGAGTCGCCCGGCGACCTGCAGGTGAGCGCCGACGGGCGGGCCTACAAGGAGTCGTTCGGCATGGCCTCCTCGCGCGCGGTCAAGAGCCGCACCGCGACCGAGTCGTCCTACGACCGGGCCCGTAAGGCGCTGTTCGAGGAGGGGATCTCCAGCGCCCGGATGTTCGTCGACCCGCAGCGCCCCAGCGTGGAGGACCAGCTCGACGCCATCACGGCGGGAGTGCGCTCGTCGTTCACCTACGCCGGCGCCCGCACGCTGGAGGAGTTTCACGACCGGGCCGTCGTCGGGCTGCAGAGCACTGCCGGGTTCGTCGAGGGCACCCCGCTGCATACCTCCTGGTGAGGCCTACGGCCGCGCAGCCGGGCTCGGCTCGTGCCGCTGCTCGGCGCCCGACCACGTCGTCGGCAGGGGCAGCGCGGCGGGGTTGACCCGGCGCACGATCTCCTCGTGTACCCGACGCACGTAGGGCTCCCCCACCCAAAGGTGCTTAGCCCCGTCGACCCCGACGACCTCCGCCTGCGGCACCACCGAGAACCGCTCGCGCGCCTCCGCAGGGCGCAGGTAGTCGTCGAGCTCCGGCACGAGCGCGACGAGCGGCGTGCCGGACGCCGCCCAGAGGGCAAGGTGCTCGGGCCCCGAGTAGCGCAGCGGCGGGCTGAGCAGGATCGCGCCCTCCACGCTGGGGTCGCCGCCGTACATGAGGGTGAGGTCGGTACCGAAGGACCAGCCCACCAGCCACCGGTGCGGCAGCTCGGGACCCTCGTGGAACTCGGCGTACTCGATCGCCGCGGCGACGTCGAAGCGCTCGGCGCCGGCCCCGTCGAACGCCCCCTCTGACGTGCCGCGCGGCGACGAGACCCCCCGCAGGTTGAACCGAAGCACGGCCAGGTCGGCGAGCGCCGGCAGCCGGTAGGCCGCCTTCTTGAACACGTGGCTGTCCATGAACCCGCCGTGGGTCGGCAGCGGGTGCAGCGTGACCAGGGTCGCCACGGGGTCGCGCTCGAGCGGCAGCGCGAGCTCGCCCACGAGGGTGAGCCCGTCAGCGGTATGCAGCTCGATGTCGCTGCGGCGGGCAGGGAGGATCGAGCTGGCCCGGATCTCGTCGGGGTCGCGGCTCATCCGGGCAGGCTACCGAGGACGGCCGCCGTCACCGGAACGCGCTGCCGGCCGGACGGGCGTCGCGACGCTGCCAGCACCCGGTATGCCAGTGCCGCCGGTCCCCCAGTCCGCCGACCCCCTCGGCCGGCCAGACGACGACGTGCGGCACCCCGGGCTCGATGCCCTGCTGGCAGCCCGGGCAGAGGTAGGCGCGGGTCGCGGTGGCACCGGTGACCGAGCGCACCGTCCAGAGGTGACCGGCATACCGGGCCGTGGCCGTGCCGCCGCCCAGCCGGGAGAGGTCGGCCGGCTCGTCGCGGCGGCGTCGGTTCGCGCGGGGCACGGCACCCATCCTCCCGTATGCGCATACGTCTCGGATCTCGCCCGCCGCCCCGGCGAGCGTGCAGGGGTGCATCGCGAGGTCCCCCCCAGAACGCCCGCACCGTCAGCCACCGTCCCCTCGCCAGGCGGTGCCGCACCGCCAGGTCCGTGAGCCCCGCGCTCAGGCACTGTCGCCGGGTGACCAGACCGAGCTGCTGCTGGGCGACCAGCCGCAGCGTGCCGATGTCGTGCGGCGCCGGTGGCGCCCCCGGGGTCGGTCCGTAGAGCAGCTGGTCGTCCACGGTCCCAGGATCCGGCCCCGTCGCCGCAGGGCTCCCGAGAGATCCACAGACCCGGACGATCCGCAGCTACGCTGCCCCGGTGCGCCTCGTCATTGCCCGCTGCAGCGTGGACTACGACGGCCGCCTCACCGCGCATCTGCCGCTCGCGACCCGCCTGCTGCTCGTCAAGGCCGACGGCTCCGTGCTCGTGCACAGCGACGGCGGCTCCTACAAGCCGCTCAACTGGATGTCACCGCCCTGCGCCATGGCCGAGGTGGCGCCGGACGACGAGGAGGCCGCCGACGGCGTCGTCGCCGTCTGGGTGGTGCAGCACGGCAAGTCCGAGGACCGGCTGCGCGTACGCCTGCACGAGGTGCTCCACGACACGCGGCACGAGCTCGGGGTCGACCCCGGCCTGGTCAAGGACGGCGTGGAGGCCCACCTCCAGCGGCTGCTCGCCGAGCACATCCACACCCTCGGCGACGGCTGGAGCCTGGTCCGTCGCGAGCACATGACCCCCATCGGGCCGGTCGACATCCTGGCCCGCGACCATGCCCGCCGGCACGTGGCCATCGAGATCAAGCGCAGAGGCGAGATCGACGGCGTCGAGCAGCTGACCCGCTACCTGGAGCTGATGAACCGCGACCCGCATCTCGCGCCGGTGGCGGGGATCTTCGCGGCCCAGGAGATCAAGCCGCAGGCCCGGGTGCTGGCCGAGGACCGGGGCATCCGCTGCGTCGTCCTCGACTACGACGCGCTACGGGGCATCGACGACGTCGGGTCCCGTCTGTTCTGAGCGGTCCGGCTCCGGGGACCACGCCCGCCCCGGCCAGGGGCCGACGAGCCGCCACCCGTCCGCGTCGATCTCCACGGTCGCCACGGCCGTGTGGGGCAGGTCGAGCTTCGTGCGGATCTGCGGGGCCACGTTCACGGCGGTATGCGTGATGCCCAGCGTCATGACCCCGCTATGGCTCACGACGACGACGGTCTCGCCCCGGTGCCGGTCGGCCAGCTCAGCCAGCGCGGCGACGAAGCGCCCGACGACCTCGACGCCGGACTCCGCTCCGGGCCAGCGGCGGTTCAGGTCTCCTCCGGCCCAGGCCGACACCGTGGTCACCGCTGTCTGAGCCTCGGGCGCGGTCCACGCGACCCCTTCCAGCGAACCGACCCGCAACTCCTCCACCCCGGCGACGACGGTCACCGGCAGTCCCAGCCGGTCGCCGACGATGGCCGCCGTCTGCTGCGCCCGGTCCAGGCGGCTGGCGTACACGGCCGCGACCCGCTCCCCCGACAGCCGCTCGGCCAGGGCTCGCGCCTGCCCGACGCCGGTCTCGGACAGCTGCCCGCCGGCGTCGGTGATGACGTCGCCGTCCTCGTAGGTCGCCTCGCCGTGGCGCGCGACGAGGATCCTCGACGGACACTGCAGGTCGCTCATCCAGCCACGCTACCCATCACGGCAGAATCGTCGCTGTGCTCGCCGCCGTCGCCGCCCCGAACCCCCTCGCCGCCCAGGCCGCGCTCGACCTCGTCGCCGACGGCGGCACCGCGGTGGACGGCGCGGTGGCCGCGATGCTCGTCGCCATGTGCACGGAGCCCGGCGTCGTCTCCCCGCTCGGCGGGGCGTTCGTCACCGTGTGGCCGTACGACGGCGAGCCGGAGGTCGTCGACGCCAACGTCGAGATGCCCGGTCGCGGCCTGCCGCCGGAGCGCTTCGGGCAGGGGCTGCGCGAGATCACGACGAGCTACGGCGGCGGCCTGACCCTGTACGCCGGCCCGGGCAGCGTCGCGACTCCCGGCGCCCTCTCGGGGCTCGGCCTCGTGCACGAACGGCACGGCCGGGTGCCGTGGCGCGAGGTCGTCGCACCGGCGGTCACCGCCGCACGGGAGGGCTTCCCCCTCGGCGCCGCGGCGGCGAGCTACCTGGCCATCACCGGGGACACGCTGTTCGCGTGGGACCCCGAGACCGCCGCACTGCTGCTGCACCCCGGCGGCGCCCCCAAGGTCGGCGGGGAGCGGATCGTCGACCGGAATCTGGCCGACGCGCTGACGCGTCTGGGTGACGCCGGGGCCGCCGACCTCTACACCGGCGACCTCGCCCGCACCCTGGCCGACGACCAGCAGGCCCGCGGCGGCCTCGTCACCCGAGCCGACCTCGCGGACTACCGTCCGGTCGTCCGGGACCCGCTCCGGCTGCGCCTCGGGGACTGGGACCTGGCCACGAACGCCCCACCGTCGATCGGGGGGCCGGTGCTGGCGGTCATGCTCGGCGAGCTGGCCCGGCGGGGTGACTGGACGGTCGAGGACCTCATCGACATCCAGTGCCACGTCCTCGGTCACCGGCTGCGCGAGCACGACTTCTCCCGGGACCTCGAGGCCGACGGGTACGACCTCCTCGAGCGGGTCGAGCGTCACGGCCTCGTCGGGCTGCCCACGTCCG
>JBDSYO010000484.1:0-2957 GCA_039925625.1 Lapillicoccus sp.
CTCACCGAAGGGGCCCGGGCCGACTCGGTGCCCAACCTCGAGATCGAGACCGGTGAGATCGTCGGCGCCGGACACGCCTCGGCGACGGGCCGGTTCGACGACGAGCAGCTGTTCTACCTCCAGGCCCGCGGGATCCCCGAGGACGAGGCCCGCCGCCTGGTCGTGCGCGGCTTCCTCATCGACGTGATCAACCAGATCCCCGTGGCCGACCTGCGCGAGCGGCTCAACGCCGACATCGACGCCGAGCTCGCCGCCGCCCAGCGGGCCGGAGCGCTGGCCCTGGAGAGCAAGGCGGCCTCATGAGCGCCCAGGCCGTGAGCGAGACCCCCGAGGGAGCGCCCGGGTTCACCTGGGTCTGCAAGGTCGACGACCTCGACACCGGCACGGCCGCCCAGGCCGAGATCGACGGCGTCGTCGTCGCCATGGTGCGCGACGGCGACGGCGGCGTCCACGCCCTCAACGACCGGTGCACCCACGCCGACGTCTCCCTCTCCGAGGGGGAGGTCGACGGCTGCACGCTCGAGTGCTGGCTGCACGGCTCCCGGTTCGACGTGCGCACCGGCCTGCCCTCCGGCCCCCCGGCCATCGTCCCGGTGGCCGTCTACCCCGTGAAGATCGACGGCGACGACGTCTTCGTCAACGTCCGCGCCTGACCTGACGCTGAACCAGAGAGAAGCGAACACCATGACCACCCTTGAGATCCGCGACCTGCACGTCACCGTCGAGGTCGAAGGCGGCGCGAAGGAGATCCTCCGCGGCGTCGACCTCACCGTGAAGTCGGGCGAGACCCACGCCATCATGGGCCCCAACGGGTCTGGAAAGTCGACGCTGGCCTACTCGGTCGCCGGCCACCCGCGCTACACCGTCACGCAGGGCACCATCACCCTCGACGGCGAGGACGTGCTCGCCATGAAGGTCGACGAGCGGGCCCGCGCCGGCCTGTTCCTCGCCATGCAGTACCCCGTCGAGGTCCCCGGTGTCACGGTGTCGAACTTCCTGCGCACCGCGAAGACCGCCGTCGACGGCCAGGCACCCAAGCTGCGCACGTGGGTCAAGGAGGTCCGCTCCGCCATGGACGACCTGCGCATGGACCCGGCGTTCGCCGAGCGCAACGTCAACGAGGGCTTCTCCGGCGGGGAGAAGAAGCGCCACGAGATCCTCCAGATGGAGCTGCTCAAGCCGAAGATCGCCATCCTCGACGAGACCGACTCCGGCCTCGACGTCGACGCGCTCAAGGTCGTGTCCGAGGGCGTCAACCGGGTCAAGCAGGCCGGCGACGTCGGGGTGCTCCTCATCACGCACTACACGCGGATCCTGCGCTACATCCAGCCCGACTTCGTCCACGTCTTCGTCGACGGCAAGGTCGTCGAGGAGGGTGGCCGCGAGCTCGCCGACCGGCTCGAGGACGAGGGCTACGACCGCTACCTCCCGGCGTCGGCCGCGCCGGCCAACGCCTGACCCGAGGAGCTGGAATGCCCGTCCCCACCGCCTTCAGCGACGAGGAGCTGACCCGGATCCGGGCCGACTTCCCGATCCTGTCGCGCACGGTGCGTGACGGGAAACCGTTGGTGTACCTCGACTCCGGGGCCACCTCGCAGAAGCCGAGCGTCGTGCTCGACGCCGAGCGGGAGTTCTACGAGCGACACAACTCGGCCGTCCACCGCGGCGCCCACCAGCTCTCCGAGGAGGGCACCGAGGCCTACGAGAACGCCCGCGCCACGATCGCCCGGTACATCGGCGCGCAGGCGGACGAGGTCGTGTTCACCAAGAACGCGACCGAGGCGCTCAACCTGGCGGCGTACGCGTTCTCGAACGCCACCCACGGGGGCGGCGGCGGGTCCGGCGACCGGTTCTCGCTCCTGCCCGGGGACGAGGTGCTCGTCACCCAGATGGAGCACCACGCCAACCTCATCCCGTGGCAGGAGCTGTGCCGGCGCACCGGCGCCACCCTGCGGTGGGTCCCGGTCACCGCGGACGGCCGCCTCGACCTCGCCGACCTCGACACGCTGCTCACCGAGCGCACGCGGGTCTTCGCGCTCACCCACGTCTCCAACGTCCTCGGCACCGTCAACCCCGTGCGCGAGCTCGCCGACCGGGCCCACGAGGTCGGCGCCCTGGTCGTCCTCGACGCCTGCCAGTCGGTGCCGCACCTGGCGATCGACGTCCGCGAGCTCGGGGTCGACCTCCTCGCCTTCAGTGGTCACAAGATGCTGGGACCGCTCGGCATCGGAGTGCTGTGGGGCCGACCGGAGGTGCTCGACGCCATGCCGGTGTTCCTCACGGGGGGCTCGATGATCGAGACCGTGACCATGGAGGGCTCGACGTATGCGCCGGTGCCCCAGAAGTTCGAGGCCGGAGTGCCCATGGCGGCCCAGGCCATCGGTCTCGCGGCGGCAGCCGACTACCTGACCGTGCTCGGCATGGACCGGGTCAGCGCGCACGAGCAGTCCCTGTGCGAGCACCTGCTCAAGGGCCTCGCCCAGCGCCCGTGGGTGCGGGTCGTCGGTCCCGATATCGGCACCGACCGCGGGGCGACGGTCGCCTTCGTCGTCGACGGGGTGCACGCCCACGACGTCGGGCAGGTGCTCGACGCCGAGGGCGTGGCCGTGCGCGTCGGCCACCACTGCGCCTGGCCCCTGCACCGGGCGCTCGGGATCACCGCTACCACGCGGGCCACCTTCGCCGCCTACAACACCGTCGGCGAGGTGGACGTCCTGCTGGCCGCCCTCGACCGCGTGCCGGAGATCTTCGGCGTCGGCACCCCGTCGACCGAGGCCGAGAGGAGCGCCTGAGGTGGACCTCTACCAGGAGCTGATCCTCGAGCACTCCAAGCGGCCCCACGGGGTCGGCCTGCGTGCGCCGTTCGTCACCGAGAGCCACCAGGTCAACCCCACGTGCGGCGACGAGGTGACGCTGCGCATCGACCTCGACACCACTGCCGGCCCCGAGTCCGCGGC
>JBDSYO010000485.1:0-3489 GCA_039925625.1 Lapillicoccus sp.
CGACCACGTCCACATTTCCCCGTCGTGGACGGGTCGTCCCCCTGCGCGACTGCTCTGGGAGCAGGCCGGGCTGCCGCGCCTGGTGCGTCGGGTGCGGCCCGACGTCGTCCATTCCCCGCACTACACGATGCCGCTCGCGTCGGTGTTGGACCGGCGCGTCCGGCACGTCGTGACGGTGCACGACGCGACGTTCTTCAGCCATCCGCAGCTGCACGTCCCGGTGAAGGCTCGCTTCTTCCGCTCCTGGACCGCGGTGTCGACGCGGGTGGCGGACGCGGTCATCGTGCCCAGTGTGGCGACGCGTGACGAGGTCGTCCGGCAGACCGGTGTCGACCCGTGCGACGTCGTCGTGATCCACCACGGGGTCAACCACCACCGCTTTCGACGTCCTTCTCCCGAGGAGGTCGAGAGGGTGCGCACCTGGCTGGGCCTGGTGCCCGGCCAGGGGTACGTCGCCTTCCTCGGCACGCTGGAGCCCCGCAAGAACGTCCCGGCTCTCGTCGACGCCTTCGTGGCGGCGTGTTCGCGCCGCCCCTCCCCGCCGGCCCTCGTCCTGGCCGGCGGCAAAGGATGGGACCACACCATCGACGACGCGGTCGGTCGGGTCCCCTCGCAGCTCCGCGTCATCCGGCCCGGCTTCGTCCCCGACGACCTCGTGCCGGCCCTGATCGGTGGCTCCGACGTCCTCGCCTACCCGGCGCTGGGCGAGGGTTTCGGGTTGCCGGTGCTCGAGGCGATGGCCTGCGGCGCTCCCGTCCTCACCACGAGGCGGCTCTCCCTGCCTGAGGTGGGCGGCGACGCGGTGCGGTATGCCGACTCGCCGGATGCGGCCGACCTCGCGAGGGCGCTGTCCGCCCTCCTGGACGACGAGCACGAGCGGGACCGGCTTCGGGAAGCGGGCCCGGCGAGGGCCGCGTCCTTCACCTGGGAAGCCGCCGCCGGGGCCCACGCCCACGTCTACGAGCAGGTCGTCCGATGACGCAGCACTGGGTCCGCGTCGTGGTCGTCACCTACTTCCCCGGCCGGTTCCTCCTCGACTTCCTCGCCTCGGTGCCCGGAGCGTCCAGGGATGAGTTGCCCGTCACGGTCGTCGACAACGGGTCGACCGACGGCTCCATCGAGGAGGGAGAGGCTCGCTTCCCGGTGGAGGTGATCCGCGCCCCCGGAAACCACGGCTACGGCACGGCCGCCAACCTGGGGGTCCTGAGCTCGCACGAGGAGTGGGTGATCGTCGCCAACCCGGACATCGTGTTCGACGCGGGAGCGGTGGACGAGCTCCTCACGGTGGCTGGACGGTGGCCCTCGGCCGCCGCGCTGGGGCCGCGGATCCTCACGCCAGAAGGCCTCCTCTACCCCTCCGCCCGCGAGCTGCCCTCGCTGGGACGAGGGGTCGGCCACGCGCTCTTCGGCTGGGTCTGGCCGGCCAACCCCTGGACCGCGGCATACCGGCGCGAGAACGGCGACCCCATCGAAGGGGCGGTCGGCTGGCTCTCCGGTGCGTGCCTTCTGGTGCGGCGCACGGCGTTCGAGGAGGTGGGCGGTTTCGACGAGCGGTACTTCATGTACTTCGAGGACACCGACCTGTGCGAGCGCCTGGCCCGTGCCGGTGGCGACATCGTGTACGCGCCGAGCGCAACGGTGCGCCACCACGGGGGCCACTCGACGTCGCAGAACCTCCAGGCGATGTCGAAGGCGCACCATGACAGCGCCTACCTGTACCTGTCCGGTCGCTACGCGGGGGCCCGGTGGGCCCCGGTCCGGATGGGGCTGCGCGCAGGGCTGTGGGCCCGGTTCCAGCTCTCCCGACGGGTCACCCGAGTCGTCCACGGGGCGCAGCCGACCCGGCACGGCTGACCGTCAGCGGAGGAACCTCGCCGACCCCCAACCGGAGCCCAGGCTCGAGGTCGCGGAGAAGCCGGTGCCTCCGCCACTGAACAGTCTCAGCGTCCCGTCCGAGAACCTCGAGACCACATCCGGCCACCCGTCCCCGTCGAGGTCCCCCGGGCTGAAGGACATCGTCGTGCCGCCCCACTCCTGGCCGATGCTGCCGAGGCTCTGCCAGCCGCCGCGCCCGTTGCCGCGGAACAGCAGGAGGGCGCCGCTGTTCGTCACCCCGACCATGTCGGTCGCGCCGTCCCGGTCGAAGTCTCCCGGACTGAAGAAGTTCTTGTAGCCGCTCATGGAGGTCGCGACCTGGGTCGGGCCGATGAGCGCGTCGCCCGGTCCGTCCTCGAAGAGCCAGAGGGTCTGGTCGGACCGTCGACGCGCGATGAGGTCGGTACTCCCGTTCCCGGTGAAGTCACCGATCGGGAACCACAGGTCGTACCCGGCGAACCCGGACCCCAGGACCCGGGGGGCGTTGGTGACGGTCGCCCCCGACCACAGGTTGAGGGAGCCCTGGCCGTCGACGCCCATGACGTCCGACACGGGGTCACCGTCCCACGCCCCCGGCGAGAAGACGGCTCCCCAGTAGTTGAGCCCGGTGAGGCCGAAGGTGGAGGGCGTGCGCAGGTGTCCGGCGCCGTCACCGGCGGCGACCATGAGCTGGCCGTCGTTCTTGGCGGTGTCCACGAAGAGCAGGTCTGCCTTGCCGTCTCCCGTGAAGTCCCGCGGGAAGGTGGCGGTCGCCGAGGTGGCGAGGATGGTGAAGTACGTGGAGCGAAGGCCGAAGGCTCCGGCGAACGACGACCCGCTCACCGTGACCGACCCCCCGGTCCCGATGAGGGTCATCGACAGCACCCGTCCCCCCCAGTCGCCGTTGCCGTCCCGGCTGGTGATCTTCACCTGCTGCAGCGTCCCCACGGCTGGCCACCGCGACTGGATGCCGGCCGCGGAGACCGAGGTGCTGTAGTTGAGGTTCGGGTTGAGTGGGCTGTTGTCGAAGGCGTCGGGCTGGGCGACCAGGTACGGCGCGGAGCCCGAGACCGTCCACCCACCGTTGGACGCGCTGAACATCGTCAGGGCGGCGGCGCCGCCGTAGGTCAGCGCGACCCCTCCGGTCGAGGCGACCGCCAGGTCGGTCGGCGAGGTGAAGGCACGGGCCTTGAACACCTGGCACGAGGTGGTGTCGCAGATGTCGTAGTCCGCGGAGCGCGGGTGGGCCAGCGCGTAGGCGGCGTAGGTCCGGGCGGCGGTCGCCTGCGCGGCCAGGGCGTTCAGGGGCCAGGACGGAACGGCCTCCTGGGGGAGGACGCCCCGCACGTAGGACTCCATGGAGATGGCGGCCACCGGCACGACGGCGCCGCTCCGAAGCAGTCCGCGGACCTCGCCCTGGTACGTGTTGACCCCACCCGAGGCGGTCGTGGCGGAGATGGACCCCGCCCGCGGGTTGCTCAGGTTGATCTGCGACGAGGGACCGCCCCAGTCGTTCCAGGAGCCGTCGCTGAGCTGGTACTGGATCTTGGCGTCCGTCCCCGAGGCCGGAACGACCCTGAGGGCGGTGACGGCCAGCCCACCGGGACCGACGGTGCCGATGGGATAGGCCCCGTC
>JBDSYO010000486.1:0-13470 GCA_039925625.1 Lapillicoccus sp.
CCGCTGACCCGTGGGCCGGTGGCGGCGCCGCGCATACCGCACCCGCACCGGGCTGGGCCACCGCCCCGCCGCCCACCGGCGCCGCCACCTCGACCTTCGGTCCGCCCGCAAGCCCTGGCTGGCTCCCCGGGGGCGGCACGACACCGATGCCCGGCGGCCCTGGCGGCCCTGGCGCGCCCTCGGCGCCCTCGGCGCGGCGCCGGTTCGCCGGCCTCGCCGCGCTTGCCCTTGTGGCGGCGCTGCTCGGTGGAGGGGTCGCTCTGGCGGGGCAGCAGCTGCTCACCCGCGGCACCAGCCTGGGGGGCGCGGTGCCCGCGCCCGGACCGGGGTCGACGGCCCGACCGGACGGCAGCATCGCCAAGATCGCCGCCGACGCGCTGCCGAGCGTGGTGACCATCCGGATCAAGACCGCGCAGGGCAACGGCACCGGGTCGGGCTTCGTCATCGACAACCAGGGCCACATCCTCACCAACAACCACGTCGTCGCCGCGGCTGGCGGCAACGGCGGGATCAGCGCCGAGCTCAACAACGGCAAGACCCTGCCGGCCACCGTTGTCGGTACCGACGTCTCCTACGACCTGGCGGTGATCAAGGTCGACGCCACCGACCTCCCGCCGCTGCAGTTCGGAGCGTCCAAGGACGTCGTCGTGGGCGACGGCGTCATCGCCGTCGGCGCCCCCCTCGGCCTCGACGCCACCGTGACCAGCGGCATCGTCTCGGCGCTCAACCGTCCGGTGACCCCCGGTGACGGCAGCGACCAGTCCTTCATCAACGCCATCCAGACCGACGCCGCCATCAACCCCGGCAACTCCGGCGGGCCGCTGCTCGACATGAGCGGGCGGGTCATCGGCATCAACTCCGCGATCGCCCGCATCCCGGGCTCGTCGAGCGACTCCGGCGGCAACATCGGCGTGGGTTTCGCCATCCCCAGCGACCAGGCGGCCAAGACCGCCCAGCAGCTCATCAAGACCGGGAAGGCCGACCATCCGGCCCTGGGGGTCTGTGTCGACCGCAGCTTCACCGGCGACGGGGCCAAGATCGCTGCGGGCGGCGTCAAGGCCGGTAGCTCCGCCGAGAAGGCGGGCCTCAAGGAGGGCGACGTGGTCACCTCGTTCGAGGGCAAGAAGGTCACCGACGCCGATGCGCTGATCGTCGCGGTCCGGGCCAAGAGCGTGGGGGATACGGTGACCATCACGGTGCAGCGAGGCAACCAGACCGTCGACGTCTCGCTCGCCCTCCAGTCGGCCCAGAGCTGACGCGCGCAGCCGCGCAACCCAGCAAGCAGGAGGAGGTCACATGCTCGACGTCAACGGGTGGGAGGTCATCGT
The DNA here is from genome assembly GCA_039925625.1 of Lapillicoccus sp. GTDB lineage: Bacteria > Actinomycetota > Actinomycetes > Actinomycetales > Dermatophilaceae > Lapillicoccus. The sequence continues at coordinate 1,329 of JBDSYO010000486.1, forward strand.
TCTCGCCGTCGTCGGCATCCTCGTCCTCGGCCCCGAACGGCTTCCGGAGTATGCGTCCAAGCTGGCCGGCTTCGTGCGCCAGGCGCGCGGGTTCGCGACGAACGCCAAGACCCAGCTCAAGGAGCAGATGGGGCCCGACTTCGACGACGTCGACTGGCGCCAGTACGACCCCCGTCAGTACGACCCGCGCCGGATCGTCCGCGAGGCGCTCATGGACGACCCGGTGCCGGAGCCGGACAAGCCGCAGTCGGGGACGATGGCCCCCGTGCCACAGCCGTTCCACGACCCGGGCAAGCCCACCCCGTGGGACGCCGACGCCACCTGACCGTCACCGGTCGGTGACGGTGGGTGACGGTCAGCCTCAGCGACCGGCCGGGGTGAGGCCGAGGGAACGTCCGGCGAGGCCGCGGGCCCGGGTCGACAGACCCCGCGCGATGCCCCGCAGGGCGACCGCGGCGGGGGAGTCGGGAGCGCCCAGCACGACGGGCATACCGTGGTCGCCGCCCTCGCGCAGCCGGGTGTCGAGCGGGATCTGGCCGAGCAGCGGCACGCTCGCGCCGACCGCGCGGGTCAGGGACTCCGACACGGCCCGGCCGCCCCCGGAGCCGAAGATCTCCTGACGGCTGCCGTCGGGCAGCTCCAGCCAGGACATGTTCTCGACGACGCCCACCACCCGCTGGTGGGTCTGAAGGGCGATGGCTCCGGCCCGCTCGGCCACCTCGGCGGCCGCCTGCTGAGGCGTCGTCACCACGAGGATCTCGGCGTTGGGGATGAGCTGGGCCACCGAGATGGCGATGTCGCCGGTGCCCGGGGGCAGGTCCAGCAGGAGCACGTCGAGGTCGCCCCAGAAGACGTCGCCGAGGAACTGCTGCAGGGCCCGGTGGAGCATGGGGCCGCGCCACACCACCGGCTGGTTGTTGGGCACGAACATCCCGATCGAGATGACCTTCACGTCGTGCGCGAGCGGGGGCAGGATCATGTCGTCGACCTGGGTGGGCCGCTGCTCGACGCCCAGCATCCGCGGCACCGAGAAGCCGTAGACGTCGGCGTCGACGACGCCCACCCGTAGGCCTGCCTGGGCCATCGACGCGGCAAGGTTGACGGTGACCGACGACTTGCCGACCCCACCCTTGCCGGACGCCACCGCATACACGCGGGTGAGCGACCCCGGCCGGGCGAAGGGGATCTCGCGCTCGGCCTGGCCGCCGCGCAGCTGGGTGCGCAGCGCCGCCCGCTGCTCGTCGCTCATGACGTCGAGGGTGACGGCGACGTCGTCGACGCCCTCAAGGGCGAGGATGGCGGCGGTGATGTCCTTGGTGAGCGTCTCCTTCATGGGGCAGCCGGCCACGGTGAGGAAAATGGCGACCGCGGCGTGCCCGCGCTCGTCGACCTCGACGCTCTTGACCATCCCCAGCTCGGTGATGGGCTTGCGGATCTCGGGATCGTTGACGCGGGACAACGCGGAGAGCATCGCGTCGTGGGAGGGCAGTACGGAGGTCGGCACGTCCTCCATGCTAAGCGGGCCGACCGTGGGCCTCAGACGAGCAGGTCGTCCATGTCCTCGAGCTCCTTGCCCTTGGTCTCCTTGACCCACCGCAGGACGAAGACGAGGGACAGCAGGGCCATGACGGCGTAGAAGCCGTAGGAGAAGGCGAGCGAGATGTCCTTCATCTTCGGGAAGCTGACGGTGATGGCCCAGTTGGCCACCCACTGGGCGCCGGCGGCGAGCGAGAGCGCGGCGGCCCGGATGCGGTTGGGGAACGACTCACCGAGCAGCACCCAGACGACCGGGCCCCACGACATCCCGAAGGCGACGACGAAGACGTTGGCGGCGATCAGGGCGATCGGACCCTGAGCGCCCTCCAACACGGGCGTCACCGCACCGGAGGCATCGGTGGTGGTCCTGGCGATGCCGAAGATGAGGGCCATGACGCCGAGGGCCACCGTCATGCCGACGGAGCCGATCAGCAGCAGGGGCTTGCGACCGACGCGGTCGACGGTGGCGATGGCGACGAGGGTCGTGACGATGTTGACGACGGCCGTGATCACGGTGATCTTGAAGGAGTCGGCCTCGCTGAACCCGACGGCCTCCCAGAGGATGTTCGAGTAGTAGAAGATGACGTTGATCCCGACGAACTGCTGGAACACCGAGAGCAGGATGCCGATCCAGACGATCGGCAGCAGGCCGCCCTTCTTCGCGCGCAGGTCGGACCACGACGGCTTGGTGTCGGACTCCAGCGACTCCTGGATGCGGTTGATCCGGCCCTCGACGCCCTTGGAGCCAAGCATCAGGGAGAGCACCCGGCGGGCTTCGGGGATCTGGAAGTTGGCCACGAGGTAGCGCGGCGACTCGGGGATGGTCAGCGAGAGGATGCCGTAGGCGAGGGCCGGCACCACCATGGCGAGGAACATCCAGCGCCAGGCGTCCAGCCCGAACCAGAACGGGCTGGTCGAGCTGCCGGCGACGGTCGCGAAGATGTAGTCGACGAGCAGGGACAGGAAGATGCCGGTGACGATGGCCAGCTGCTGCAGCGAACCGAGCCGGCCGCGCAGCCGGGCGGGCGCGATCTCGGCGATGTAGGCGGGGGCGATGACGGAGGCGATGCCGACCCCGAGACCGCCGATGATGCGGAAGACGATGAGCACCCCGAGGTTCGGGGCGAAGCCCGACCCCAGCGCGCTGATGAGGAACAGCACCGCGGCGATCTGCATGACCCGGAGCCGCCCGAGCCGGTCGGCCAGCCGGCCGGCGTAGATGGCCCCGACGGCCGCGCCGAGCAGGGCCGAGGCGACCGCGAAGCCGAGGATGCCGGAGTCGACGTCGAAGACCTTGCCGATGGCGCTCACCGCGCCGTTGATGACGGCGCTGTCGTAGCCGAACAGGAACCCGCCGAGGGCGGCCACGCTGGCCACCTTGATCGAGGCGGAGATGTTGAACTCCTCCTCCTCAGGACCATCCGGAAGGTCGGTACTCGGAACGGAGCTCGTGTCAGCCATGACCCCACCTGTCGACGTCGAAAAGTTGCCCCATTGTGTCCCCCGTAGCCCCCGCTTGTCGCGGGTGGGCGCGGATAGGTTCCGGCGCGTCGTCGAGGCGGTTCAGCGCCGGGGGTCGTCCTCGGCCGCGGACGCCTTGCCGGAGGGCTTCGCCGACGCGAGGCCGCGGTCCTCCATCTCCTCGAGCAGCTGTCGCAGCTCGGACCGGATGAAGTCGCGAGTCGCGCCGTCCCGCAACGCGATCCGCAGGGCGGCCACCTCCCGGGTCAGGAACTCGGTGTCGGCGAGGTTGCGCTCGTCGCGCGCTCGGTCCTGCTCAAGGGCCACCCGGTCGCGGTCGGCCTGGCGGTTCTGGGCGAGCAGGATCAGCGGAGCGGCGTACGACGCCTGGAGCGACAGGATCAGGGTGAGCAGCGTGTAGTTGGTGGCCCGCGGGTCGAACTGGGCCGACTCCGGCAGCAGGGTGTTGAGCGCCAGCCAGAGCCCGACGAAGATGGTCATCCCGGCGAGGAACTGGGCGGTGCCCATCCAGCGGGCGAAGGTCTCGCTGGCTCGGCCGAACGTCTCGCTGGAGAACGAGGTCGTGGGCACGAACCGGCGGCGGAACTCGCGGGGCTGGTCGAGGCGCGGGACGCCGGCGTCACGCCGCCGCACCGGCGGCCGGACGCGGTCGCCCCGGTCGGCCCGGTCGGTGCGCTCGGTGCGCTCGGAGCGGTCAGCCACGGCTCACCTCGTGGCGGTCCTCGTGCCGGTCCTCCCGCCAGTCCTCGGGGAGGATGTGGTCGAGGACGTCGTCGACGGTGACGGCCCCGAGGAACCGGCCCTCCCGGTCGACGACGGGCACGGCGACGAGGTTGTAGGTCGCCAGCATCCGGGTCACCTGCTCCAGCGGGGCGTCGACGGGCATCGGCTCGATGCCCCGGTCGACCACCGACCCCACCGACGAGTGGGGCGGCTCGCGCAGCAGCCGCTGGATGTGGACGACGCCGATGAACCGGCCGGTCGGCGTCTCGAGCGGGGGCCGGCAGACGAACACGGTCGAGGCCAGCGCGGGAGCCAGCTCCTCGCGCCGCACCACGGCCAGGGCCTCGGCGATCGTCGCCTCGGGGCCGAGGATCACCGGCTCCGTGGTCATCAGGCCGCCGGCCGTCTTCTCGTCGTAGGACAGCAGGCGCCGGAGCGGGGCCGCCTCGTCGGGCTCCATGAGGCGCAGGAGCTGCTCCTGGCGGTCGGTGGACAGCTCGGCCAGCAGGTCGGCGGCGTCGTCGGGCTGCATCGCCTCGAGGATGTCCGCCGCGCGCTCGGTGTCGAGCCCCCCGAGGATCTCGACCTGGTCGTCCTCGGGAAGCTCCTCGAGGATGTCGGCGAGCCGGTCGTCGTCGAGGGCGGCGGCCACCTCGGCCCGCCGCTGCGGCGAGAGGTCGTGGATCACCTCCGCGAAGTCGGCGACGCGCAGGTCGTCGTAGTTCTCGAGCAGCTTGGCGGCGCTCTGGTCGCCGCTGCTGACGTGCAGGCCGGTGACGTCCTCGATGTCGACGAGGACGGTCTCGCCGCGCCGGCGCAGGCCCAAGCCCCGCCCGGGCGACCCGGTGTCCTTGCGGCAGAACACCTTGGTGACGGTCCAGCTGCGGCCCCGCGACTCCATGGCGATGTCCTCGACGGTCGCACCGAACGGGCCGTCGGCGGAGCGGACACTCACGCGGCGCTCCAGGAGCTCGGCGAGGACGAGCGTCTCGTTCGTCCGCTGCTCGAACCGTCGCATGTTGACCAGGCCGGTCGTGATGACCTGGCCCGCGTCGAGGGACGTGACCCGGGTCATGGGCACGAACACCCGGCGGCGCCCGGACACCTCCACGACGACGCCGATGACCTTGGGGCGGACCACCGTGCTGCTGAACGTGACGACCACGTCGCGCACCCGGCCGACGGGGTCTCCCAGCGGGTCGAAGACGCGCATCTCGGCCAGCCGCGCGACGAAGACACGGGACACGGAGCTCACGAGGTCAGGCTAGCCGCCCGACCCGGACGCGCTGCCCCGCCCGCAGGGGGGCGTAGGCGCTCGGTCAGCGGGTGCCACGCCGCCGCGACGGGCGGCCGCCCAGGTGCCACGGGCGCCAGGTGACCGTCGTGGCGCGGGACGGGGGCGGGGCGGCGGAGCCGGACCCGTCGAGGTAGTGGCCCGGCCCCTCCACGGGGTTCCCGAAGGGCGTCAACGCGGTGACGGCACACTCGGTGCGCCAGCGCTCGACGACGTCGCCGACCGCGTTGAGCCGCCCGGCCTGCAGGGCGGTCACCGCCGTCGACCAGAGCGGGTCGGTCGTGCCGAGGACCCGGGTGCGGGCCTTCACCCGCAGCAGCCGGCCGCCGGAGTCCTGGCTTCGCAGGACGACGACGACCTCCTCGGGCAGCCACGGCAGGAACTGCTCCCCGGGCCCGTTGACGACGTAGGCCGTGGGGGCGACCCAGGCGTGCCACACGGGCCAGGCACGGTCGCCCGGCACCTCCACCCAGATCACGCCGGACTTGGTCATCGCCTCGCCGACGAGGGCGGTGATGTTCGTGGGCGGGGCCCCGGGCTCGGGGATCTGCTCGGGGGGCGCTGGGCTCGCCTCGGTCACCCGCCCGAGCGTAGGCGACCGAGGTCACCATCGTGAGGTGGCGGCCGCCATGAGGTCGCCGAACAGGTCGCCGGAGTCCACCGCATACCCACGCCGGGTGAACCACTCGCTCATGGTGCGCGCGTCGCGCTCGAGGAACTCGGGGCCGTGCGGGTTGCCGATGATGTCGACGACCTGCGGCCAGTCGATGAAGACGAGGCGCTCGCCGTCCAGGAGGACGTTGTAGGGCGAGAGGTCGCCGTGCGCCCAGCCGTGCAGGGCCAGCCGCGTCATCGTGTCGCGGACCTGCTCGAACAGCTCCGGCAGGAGAGCCACCGGCGGGCGGGTCTGAGCCAGGCGTGGGGCGGCCTCGCCGTCGGTCCCGACGAACTCCATGAGGATCTCGGTCTCGGTCAGCTGAACGGGGTAGGGCACCGGAAGGCCCATGAGCCAGAGCTTTCCGAGGACGTCGAACTCGGTGGCGGCCCACTGACCGGCGATGAGGGCCTTGCCGAAGTCGGTCCGGCGGCCCATGGCGCGGGTCTCGCGGCTGCGCCGGACCCGGCGCCCTTCGAGGTAGCCCGCGTCGCGGTGGAACATCCGGTGCTGGTGGCCGCGGAACCGTTTGGCGGCCATGACGACGTCCCGGTGCGGGTCACCGGGGACCCACCTCCGCAGGACGTGGACGTCGGCCTCCTTGCCGGTCTTGAGGACGCCGAGATCGGCGTCGACGGCGGCGAAGGCCGTGACGACCCAGCCGGGGCGGGGTTGGGGGCCGTGCATGGCGCCGTCCCAGGAGGACCAGCGCTCGCCCTCGGGCGGGCCGTCGGGATGGGTGTCAACCGCGAAGGCGGCGGGCTCCGACTCGTCGTCGAAGAGATGGTGCGTCACTACGGGTCTCCAGAGGTGAGAGGGGTGGGGTGCGAAGGGCACCGAGGACCGTCGTGGACATGTCGGGCCTCCTCCTCTGGTCGCGCGCAGCCGGACACTCCGGCCGACACCAGGGTCGTGGGTGGCCCCGGCCGCCCGCAACCGGTTTTCGGCCGACGTATCTGCGCGCGTCGCCCGGGCTCCTCACCGCCAAGAGGTTTGTCGGCCAAACACCGACCCGCCGCCGAGCCGGGGGTGCACTCTGGAGTCTTCGGGCCCAGGTGTCGCTGGGCTCAGCAGGTGTCGGTCGGCTTCCACCGCGTCGGAGGGGTCAGCGTGACGACTACGTCGTTCGTCCGGGGACGGCTGCGGGTCACGCACCCCGAGGCCTACCGAGCGTCCACCGCCAGGGGTCGCCCGCGTTCGCTCGACGGACCGACGCCGGACGAGATCGACCACATGATCGTGGATGCGTTGCGGGACAGCGGTTTTGCTGCCATTCAGCAGGTACGCGTGGCGCCCCGGGCAGCGACCCGGGGCCAGCTCGGGGCGACCGCCCTGGCCCCGGTCACCCTGAGCCTCGACCTCGCGGACGCCGAAGATGCGGTGGTCCTGGCGGAGGCCGGGGGCAGCTACCACTGGCTGCGGCCCCGCCACGAGCAGTCGCGCGACCTCGCCCGACCGCGCACGGCGGTCTTCGACCTCGTCGTTCCCGTCACCGGCTCGAGGTCACGGGGGCTCGGAGGTCGCCGGGCCGACGAGCTGCGGGCCACAGTGCTCTCGTATGCGCTGCCCCTGTTCTCGGGGGCGGCGATCCACGCGCTCGAGACCTTCGTGTCACCGGGCCTCGTCCGCGTCACGGGTCCCGACCCCCGCGCGTGGACCCGCTGCGAGACCCTCGACGAGCTGGGCCTGGACCCGGCGCGCACCCATCGCGTGCTGCTGCTGGTGCACGGCACGTTCGACTCCACGGTGGGCGCGTTCGGAGGGCTGACCGTGACGCCCGATGGGCGGGCCTTCCTCGACCGCGCGTTGGCCGACTACGACGTCGTCCTCGGCTTCGACCACCGCACCCTCAGCGTCGACCCGCTCGCCAACGCCCACGACCTGGCCGAGCGGCTCACGGCCTTCCGCGCGCAGCAGACCGTGACCGTCGACGTCGTCTGCCACAGCCGCGGGGGGCTCACGGCCCGGAGCCTCGTGGAGGCGGTGCTGCCCGGAACCCCGTGGCGCGGACGCGTGGACCGCATGGTCTTCCTCGGGGCGACCAATGCGGGCACCCCGTTCGCGGCACCCGACCGCTGGAGCGACCTGGCCGACGTCTACACGAACCTCGTCGCGGCCAACGCCCGCGCGCTTGCGGACCTCCCGGGCGGTGGCCCGGTCGCCGCCGCCGCGGTGGCCGCGGTCAAGGGTCTCGGCGCGTTGGTGCGGTGGCTGGCGTCGTTCGCCACCGACCCCGACAGCGTGCCGGGGATCGCGGCGATGGTGCCCGGCGGGCCGTTCGTCACGACCCTCGACGGGGACCAGCCGGGCCAACCGCGGCCGGGGACACCGTGGTTCGTCGTCTCCTCGGACGTCGAGGTCAGCGCGGCGGACCACCCGCCGGAGCTCCCGGTGGCCGTCGTGCTCGAGATCGTCGACGGCATCGTCGACCAGGTGATGCAGGGTCCGAACGACCTCGTCGTCGACGTGGCCTCCATGAGCGCCATCGACCGGTCGCACGGCGGCGGCTACGTGCGCGACACCCTGGCCCTCGGACCCGCGGCGAACGTCTACCACACCGGCTACACCCGACAGCCGGTCGTCGCGCGGGCCCTCACCTCCTGGCTGCTCGACCGGGTCGACCACCTCGACGGCGGCGCGGGCAGCGTGACCGTGAGCCCGCTGCCGCCCGGCCGGGAGACCGCCGCCCGGCGTCGCCCCCCGAGCCGCGGCTGGAGGGCGGAGCCCGGCGAGGACCTCCCGCCCCCACCGCTCCCCGAGTCGGAGCCTCCACCACTGGCCGAGTCGGAGCCCCCGCCGCCTACCGCGTCGGAGCCCCCGCCGGCAACAGGCGCGGAGCCTCCGCCTCCGGTGACCCACGCCGAGCCACCGCCGCCCACCGATGGGGAGCCGCCACCGCCGCCCGCCGCCACCACGCCCGCCCCTGCGGCGATCCAGGCCAGCATGGTCGCGGAGATCCCCCTGCATCCCCCCGTGGGGGTGCCCACGACCGTCCGCGTGCGGGTCTCGCGCACCGCCCTCGTGGCCGCCGACGGCACGGCCTCGGCCCGCACGGTGCTCGCTGTGCGCCCGGACGCGCCGGTCGACGTGCAGGTCATCCCGACGAAGAACTGCATGCTCGACGGCGCCGACCTCGACCGGCTCCTGCTGCCCCCGGGTGGCGGCTGGTCCGAGCTGGAGTTCACCCTGCGCGCGGTGGCCCCCGGCGCGGTGCGGGTGAAGATCCTCGCCCGCCAGGGCCGCGAGCTGCTCGGTAGCGTCACGCTGCAGGCCGAGGCACTGGACCCGGCCGACGTCTCCGGTGCTCCGCAGGCCCTCACCCGCGCCCAGGTGGAGGTCGCGTCGGCGTCCTCGCCGGTGCTGGCCGACGTCGCGTGGCTCGAGATCGCGCAGCTCCAGCGAGGTGGCGAGACGCGGTTCCAGTACGAGCTGCGCCTGCCCGGGTCCACCGAGCGCATCACCGGGACGTCGCCGCCCATCCAAGACGCGGATGCCTTCGTCGGCAACCTCTTCCACGAGGTGCAGCAGCTGTGGTTCGACAGCTCCGACCGCCCGGCGAAGTACCTGGCCGACCTGCAGGACATCGGCGCCCACCTGTTCGAGAAGCTGTTCCCGCAGGACTTCCAAGCCGCGCTGTGGGAGCACCGCACGGAGCTCGACAACCTCTTCCTGCTCGCCGACGAACCGTTCATCCCCTGGGAGCTCGTGCACCTGAAGCCGCCCACCGGGCCGCGTGAGCAGGAGCCCTGTTTCCTCGGCCAGCTGGGGCTCGTGCGGTGGCAGTTCACCCCGTTCCCGCCCACGGCGACGCTGCAGGCGCGGGCGGGCAAGGTGTTCTCGGTATGCCCCGAGTACGCCGACACCACCCTGCACCTCGACGAGGTGCAGGCCGAGGCGGCCTTCCTCACCTCGAGCCTCGGGGCGCGGGCGGTCACCGCCACGGAGGAGCAGGTCCGCCGGCTGCTGCGGCGCCGGGGCGGGTTCGACCTGCTGCACTTCAGCGGCCACGGCACCGCCGACCCGGGCAACATCAGCGAGGCCAAGATCGTGCTCGCCGGTCGTGAGGTCGGAGGCGCCCTCGTCTCCGACTACCTCTCGTCCACCACGGTGGCCGAGAACGTCCGCCTGGCCGGACGGCGGGGTGGGTCCGGGCCGCTCGTCGTCCTCAACGCCTGCCAGGTCGGGCGGGCCGGGGAGGACCTCACGAGCCTCGGGGGCTTCGCCCGGGCCTTCCTCGAGGCCGGGGCGTCCGCCTTCGTCTCGTGCCTGTGGTCGGTCAACCAGACGCCGGCCCGGCTCTTCGTCGAGACCTTCTACGGCCGCCTCCTCGCCGGCGACACCGTGGCCGCCGCCGCGCTCGCCGCCCGCACGGCGGCCCGCGCCGCGGGCGACGCCACCTGGCTCGCCTACGTCGTCTACGCCCGCCCGGACGCCGTCCTCGTCCGCGGGTAGCGCCCCCCGAAGGCCGGCATACCCCCATCCGTCCATCCGCTCATCCACCCGTCCATCCATCCGAGAAAGGTCGTGACACTCATGGCAGCACAGGCCCTGTGCGTGGGGATCAACGAGTTCGCCCACCTGCCGAACGCCAACTGGCTCAACGGTTGCGTCAACGACGCGAACGACATGGCCGACCTGCTGAGGACCCAGCCGGGGTTCTCGAGGCGCAACATCACCGTCCTCGCCGACGCCGACGCCACCAAGGCCAACGTCATGGGCGCCCTCACCGACATGGTCGCCAAGGTCAAGGCCGGCCGGCTCGACCACATCGTCTTCTCCTTCTCCAGCCACGGCACCCAGGTGCCCGACACCAACGGCGACGAGACGGTCGACCACGTGGACGAGGCCTTCGCCTGCCACGACATCGCCCAGAAGGGCCCGGACTGGGACCGCGACACGGTCATCGTCGACGACGAGATCAACGCGTTGCTCGCCGACCTGCCGAAGGGCGCGCTGGTCGAGGTCGTGCTCGACACGTGCCACAGCGGCACGGGGCTCAAGGACATCGACCTGCTCGTCGGGCGCAAGCCGCGGTTCCTGCCGCCGCCCACGGTGAAGGGGATGCAGCGGATCGCGGCCAAGTCCGACCCGAAGGGCCTGCAGGAGCTGGTCAAGACGACGCCGGCGTCGTCGCGGGCCGTGCTCTTCGCGGCGTGCAAGGCCGACCAGACGTCGGCGGACGCCTACTTCGACGGCCGGTACAACGGGGCCTTCACCTACTACTTCCTCAAGGCTCTGGCCGCGACGCCCCCGCCGACCCGGGCCAGCGTTCTGACCACGGTCAGTGCCTCTCTGCGCGGCGGCGACTTCTCCCAGCGGGCGCAGCTGGAGGCCCCGCCACGGGCGAAGCGGGCGGCGTTCGGGCTGCCCGGGTGAGCGCGGCATACCCGCTGGTCGTCGGCGACGAGCCCCCTCCCGGGTTTGCGATACTGGTCGCATGACCACACAGCCCACCGGCCTGAGCAGGGTCCGCGCCCGCCTCAACCTCGAGTACCCGATGTCCCTCGGGACGTTCGACCGTTACGAGGACGCGCAGAAGACCGTGGACACCTTGTCCGACAAGGAGTTCCCGGTCGAGAACTGCCTCATCGTCGGCACCGAGCTCAAGCAGCTCGAGCGCATCACGGGGCGGCTGACCTGGGGGCGCGTCCTCCTCGGCGGAGCCCTGTCCGGCGTGTGGCTCGGGCTCTTCGTCGGCCTGATCTTCGCGCTCTTCGCGGCGCAGGGCGGGGTCATCCAGATCGTGCTGTCGACGGTGGTCTTCGGTGCGCTGTTCGGGCTGGCGTGGGCGGCGGCGGGCTACGCCTTCACCGGCGGCCAGCGGGACTTCAGCTCGGTGAGCCTCATCGTGCCGAGCAAGTACGAGGTGCTCGTCGAGCACAAGTTCGCCCAGCAGGCCCGCGAGATCCTCGGGTCGGGAATGGGCGGCGGGCTCGGCAACAGCGCGGCCTACGGCACGACGGGGTATGCCGGGTCGCCCGCCGACGGGGGCTCGACGCCGCCGCCGGCCAACCAGATCTGAGCGCCCACCAGCTCCGACCGAACTCAGATGGTCAGGGTTTCTGTGCCGTGACCGGCGCGGAACCCGGGAACATCTGAGTCCGGTCGGATTTGGGAGGACTCAGCCCGTGGCGGACCGGTGGACTGGGCGCCGGCGATCCAGGCCTCGACGTCGTCGGCGGTGCGAGGGATGGCGGCACTGAGGTTCTCGTAGCCGTCCTCGGTGACGAGGACGTCGTCCTCGATGCGTACGCCGGTGCCCCGGAACTCCGGTGGGACGAGCTCGTCGTCGGCCTTGAAGTAGAGGCCCGGCTCCACGGTGAGCACCATCCCGGCGCGCAGCTCGGCGTCCTTGTAGTCAGCCCGGGTCGCGAGGGCGCAGTCGTGGACGTCGATGCCGAGGTGGTGGCTGGTGCCGTGCACCATCCAGCGCCGGTGGTACTGGCCGTGCT
>JBDSYO010000487.1:0-5408 GCA_039925625.1 Lapillicoccus sp.
CGTGGGGGGCTGGTCACCTTCTTCACGATGGCTTACATCGTCGTCCTCAACCCGCTGATCATCGGCACCCAGGCTGACGGCACCGGCGGCTTCCTCGGCGGCGGTGACATCGGCCGCGCGAAGCTCCTCGTCGCGGCCGGCACCGCCCTCGTCGCCGGGGTGATGACCATCCTCATGGGCCTCGTCGCGAACTACCCGCTGGCCCTGGCCACCGGCCTGGGGCTCAACGCGTTCGTCGCGTTCGGCATCGCCAAGCTGCCGCAGATGACGTGGGCCGACGCCATGGGACTCGTGGTCATCGAGGGGATCGTCATCACCGTCCTCGTCCTCACGGGCTTCCGGACGGCGGTCCTGCGCGCCGTGCCGGCCCAGCTCAAGACGGCGATCTCCGTGGGCATCGGGCTGTTCATCACCTTCATCGGCCTCGTCGACGCGGGCTTCGTGCGCAAGCCGGCCGGACCGACGCCGGTCGAGCTGGGGGTCGGCGGGTTCCTCAACGGCTGGCCGACCGTCGTGTTCGTCGTCGGCCTCCTCGCCATCATCGCCATGATGCTGCGCCGAGTCCGGGGGGCGATCCTCTACGGGATCATCGGCGCCACGGTGCTCGCCATCGTGGTGCAGGCGGTCTTCCACATCGGCAGCCAGACCGACGCCACGGGCCAGGTCGTCAACCCCACCGGGTGGGGCCTCAACGTGCCCGCGCTGCCGTCCTCCGTCGTCGCCGTCCCCGACTTCGGCCTGCTGGGCCAGTTCAGCCTGCTCGGGTCGTTCGGCAAGATCGGCGTCGTCGCGGCCGTGCTCCTCGTCTTCACCCTCATGCTCGCCGACTTCTTCGACACCATGGGCACGATGGTCGCCATCGGCGCCGAGGCGGGGCTGCTGGACCAGCACGGCAACCCGCCCAACGCCGAGCGCATCCTCGTCGTGGACTCGCTCGCCGCCGTCGCGGGCGGGGTGGGCAGCGTCAGCAGCAACACGGCATACATCGAGTCCGCCTCGGGCGTGGGGGAGGGCGCGCGCACGGGCCTGGCCGCGGTGACGACCGGCGTGCTCTTCCTCTTCGCGACGTTCCTCGCCCCGCTGGTCGCCGTCGTGCCCTACGAGGCGGCGACTCCCGCCCTCGTCGTCGTGGGGTTCCTCATGATGCAGCAGGTCAAGGGCATCGACTGGGACGACCTCGAGATCGCCATCCCCGCCTTCCTCACCATCGTGCTCATGCCGTTCACCTACTCGATCACCGCCGGCATCGGCGCGGGCTTCGTCACCTACGTCGTCATCAAGCTGGTGCGCGGGAAGACGCGGGTCATCCACCCGCTCATGTGGCTCGTGGCCGTGCTCTTCGTCGTCTACTTCGCGATCGACCCGCTCAAGAGCCTGCTGCACGTCTCCTGACGTCGGCGTCGAGTGGGCGTGATGTCCCACCAGGTGACCCGAAAGTCGTTAGCACAGGTAATGAGTTAGGCTAAGGAGTGATGGAGACCCGCACCGCCCTCACCAGCCAGCAGCTCACCCGCATGGCGACCGACCTGCGTCTCGCCTGTATGCGCATCAGCCGCCGGGTGCGCTTCGAGTCCAGCCACGACGTGGCCCCGCACCAGTTCTCGGTGCTCTGCCGCCTCGAGGAGACGCCCCGCACTCCCGGCGAGCTCGCCGACATCGAGCGGGTGGCCAAGCCGAGCATGACCCGCACCGTCGGCGCCCTCGTCGAGCGCGGTCTCGTGCTGCGTCAGCCCGACCCCACCGACGGACGCCAGGTCATCCTGTCGATCTCCGACGAGGGGCGTCGGTCGGTGCGGGCGATCCGGCGCAAGCGCGACGCCTGGATGGCCAGCCGCGTGGTGCTGCTGACGCCACAGGAGCAGGACGTCCTCGTGCGGGCCACGGCGATCCTCGCCCGGGTGGCCGGCGAGTGAGCCCCACCTTCGCCTCCCTGCGTCACCGCAACTACCGGATCTACGCCACCGGCTCCCTCGTCTCCAACATCGGCACCTGGATGGGACGGGTCGGCCAGGACTGGCTCGTCCTCACCCAGCTGACGAACCACTCCGCCGAGGCGCTGGGCATCGTCACGGGGCTGCAGTTCCTGCCGTTCCTCCTGCTCGCGCCGTTCGCGGGGATGGTCGCCGACCGGTTCAGCAAGCGGCACATCCTCTTCGCCACGCAGTCGTTCCTCGGGGTGTCGGCGCTCGTCCTGGCCGCGTTGACCCTGAGCGGGCACGTGCAGCTCTGGCAGGTCTACGTCATCGCCTTCCTGCAGGGCGTGGCGACCGCACTCGACAACCCGGCGCGGCAGAGCTTTGTCTCCGAGATGGTGCCCCAGGACTCGCTGACCAACGCCGTCGCCCTCAACAGCGCCTCGTTCAACCTCGGCCGCCTCGTCGGTCCCGGCGTCGCCGGTCTGGTCATCGCCGCCTTCGGCACCGGGTGGGCGCTCGCGGTCAACGGGCTGTCGTTCGCCTTCGTCCTCGTGTCCCTGCTGTCGATGCGCGGCGGCGAGCTCACGCCGGCCCCCCGGGCGCGGGGCAAGGGGCAGATCCGCCAGGGCGTGGCCTACGTGCGCAGCCGCCCCGACATCATGCTGGTGATGGGCCTGGTCTTCGTGCTGGGCACGTTCGGGATGAACTTCCAGATCACCACCGCCCTCATGGCCACGACCGAGTTCCACCGCGGCCCCTCGGAGTACGGCCTGCTCGGGTCGATCATGGCCGTCGGGTCGCTCGGTGGTGCCCTGCTCGCCGCCCGGCGCCGGTCACCGCGGCTGCGGGTCATGCTCGTGGCGCTGGGCGGGTTCACCGTGTCGACCGCGCTCGGCGCCCTCGCGCCCACCTACGCGCTGTTCGCCCTCGCCCTGGTGCCGATGGGGCTGTGCGCGCTCACCGCGCTGACGACGGCCAACGCCATGGTGCAGACGTCCGTCGACCCGCAGATGCGGGGCCGCGTCATGGCGCTCTACATGGCCGTCTTCATGGGGGGTACGCCCGTCGGCGCGCCGATCATCGGCTGGGTCGGCGAGGCGTTCGGAGCACGCTGGACGATCGGCCTCGGCTCGCTCGCCGTGGGTCTGTCCCTGCTGGCGGTCGCCGTGCTGCTCGGCCGGCGCGAGAATGTGCAGGTGAGCTTCGCGTCGCACCGCCGCCCCCGGTTCCGGGTGCGCATCGACCCGGTCGACCCGGCTGACGTGGTCGACGCCCCGGCGCCCCAGGCCGTCCGGTGAACGTCCGGTTCCGTCAGCGCGTGACGTTCGCCGCGCTCGCCCTGCTCATCCTCGTCGCCGTGGTCGCTGCCCTGGTGAGCCGCTGACCCGCCCCGGTCAGCCCAGGCGGTCGACGACGTGCTCGATGCAGGCCGTGAGGGCCGAGACGTCGTCGGGCTCGACGGCGGGGAACATCCCCACGCGCAGCTGGTTGCGGCCGAGCTTGCGGTAGGGCTCCACGTCGACGACCCCGTTGGCGCGCAGAGTCTTGGCGACGGCGGCGGCGTCGACCGTGTCGTCGAAGTCGATGGTGCCGACGACGAGGCTGCGCGCGCTGGGGTCCGCGACGAACGGCGTCGTGTATGCGGTGCGCTCGGCCCACGCATACAGGCGGCTGCTGCTGTCGGTGGTGCGCTTCACCGCCCAGTCGAGGCCGCCCTGGTCGTTGATCCAACGCACCTGGTCGGTGAGCAGCGCGAGCGTGCCGACCGCGGGCGTGTTGTAGGTCTGGTTCAGCCGGCTGTTGGAGATGGCGGTCGGCAGGCTGAAGAAGTCGGGCACCCAGCGGCCACTGGCTGCGATCTCGTCGACGCGGGCCAGGGCGGCGGGGGAGAAGGCGGCCAGCCAGAGGCCGCCGTCGGCCGCGAAGCACTTCTGCGGGCCGAAGTAGTAGACGTCGGTCTCCGCGATGTCGACCGGAAGGCCGCCCGCGCCGGAGGTGGCGTCGATCAGGACCAGGGCCCCGTCGTCGGCGCCCTCGACCCGGCGCACCGGGGCCATCACCCCGGTCGAGGTCTCGTTGTGCGCCCACGCATACACGTCGACCCCGGCCTCGGCGGTCGGTGACGCGAGCTGCCCCGCCTCGGCCTTGATGACGGTGGAGTCGCCGAGGAACGGGGCGCCCTGGGTGACCGAGCCGAACTTGGCCGAGAACTCGCCGAAGCTGAGGTGCTGCGCCCGTTCCCGCACGAGCCCGAACGCCGCGATGTCCCAGAACGCCGTCGAGCCGCCATTGCCCAGGACGATCTCGTAGCCCGCGGGCAGCGAGAACAGCTGGCTCAAGCCGTCGCGGACCTCGCCCACCAGCTGCCGCACGGGCGCCTGGCGGTGGGAGGTCCCGAGCACGGTGGTGCCGAGGGACGCGAGGTAGGCGACCTGCTCGGGCCGCACCTTGCTGGGTCCGCAGCCGAACCGGCCGTCCTGCGGGAGGAGGTCCGCGGGGATGGTCGGGCTCGTGTGGGTCGGGTCGCTGGTCGTGTCGCTCACTCGGGGTTCACCTTTGTCGGCAGCAGGGCGCTCCCATGAAACCAAAGCCTCGGGGACAGCCGGCTGCCGGGTCCGGCCCGTGGACTGGGGAACACCAGCGGAGGACGCCGCGTTAGTAGGTGTGTAATCATGTAATGACTGTAACGAAAGGGGTCATCATGAACACCACACCACAAGACTCGCCAGAACCCGAGCACGGGCACGAGCGCGAGCAGGGGCACGAGCACGGGCATGAGCACGGTCACGACCACGGGCATGAGCACGGGGAGCGCGGGGAGCGCCGACGCGAGGGACGCGGCCCACGGGGCGGCGGCCGGCGCGGCTCGGGGGGCCCGTTCGGTCCCGGCGGTCCGTTCGGTCCGGGAGGTCCGTTCGGCCCCGGTTTCGGCCCGGGCTTCGGTCCCGGGTTCGGACCGCGGGGGCGCGGGCGTCGAGGCGGCCCGTTCGGGCGTCCGGGGGGCTGGCAGCAGGCCGACCTCCCGTCGACCGACGACGCCCAGGACTGGTTCACCGGGCGACTGCCCTCGGGCTGGTTCACCGGCTCGCCGTCCGTGAGCGTCGACCGCGAGGAGATCATCGTCAGCGGTGAGCTGCCGCCCGTCGACAGCGCTGCCGGTTCCGAAGGCCAGTCGTCCCAGGCGGCGGCCGAGGGCCGGATCAGCCGCTGGCGGGAGGAGACCCGCGACGAGCGGATCGCCATCGCCCTCGAGGCGGAGCAGCGTTACGGCCGCAAGGTTGCGTGGGGGGCGCGTCTCGGGGACTACTCCGACCTGTTCACCCACCAGGCGATCCCGGTCATGACCCGGCTGCGCCAGCCGCAGCGCCAGGTGCTCGACACCCTCGTCGACGCCGGCGTCGCCCGGTCCCGCTCCGAGGCGCTCGCCTGGGCCGTCACCCTGGTCGGCCAGCACGCCGACGAGTGGCTCACCGAGCTGCGCGACGCCATGGC
>JBDSYO010000488.1:0-3816 GCA_039925625.1 Lapillicoccus sp.
GATGCGGGTATGCCGCAGCCTCCCCGCTTCCCGCCCGCCCACCTCGAGGACGTGCCCGACGACATCCGCGAGGCGATCCTCGAGGTGCAGGAGAAGTCGGGGTTCGTCCCGAACGTGTTCCTGCTGCTGGCTCGTCGCCCCGCGGAGTTCAGGGCGTTCTTCGCCTACCACGACGCGATCATGAGCGACGGCCGCGAAGGCTCGACCCTCACCAAGGGTGACCGCGAGATGATCGTCACGCGCATCTCCGGCGCCAACCACTGCACCTACTGCGTCGTGGCGCACGGCGCCCTGCTGCGGATCTACGAGCGAGCGCCGCTCCTGGCCGACCAGGTCGCCACCAACCACCTCACGGCCGACATCACGCCCCGGCAGCGGGCGATGCTCGACTTCGCCCATCGGGTCAACGCGAGTAGCCACGAGGTGGGCGAGGCCGACTTCGCCCGTCTCGACGAGCACGGCTTCGACGACGAGGACGCCTGGGACATCGCGTCCATCACCGCGTTCTTCGGGCTGAGCAACCGCATCGCCAGTGTGACCGGGCTCATGCCGAATCCCGAGTTCTACCTCATGGGCCGGGTTCCGCGCCAACGCACGTGAACCACGTCCAGTAACGGCAACCGTACCGTTCGCGCCGGCGCGCATGCACCCGGTACGCGTCGACCTCCCCTATCCTGGGACGCTGCACGACGGCACGGGGGGCACCGACCCGACCTGAGGAACGGCACTTCGACCATGGACACTCACCGATGAGCTACGACGGCGACGCGCACGAGACGCGGCGCAACGTCCTTCTAGGCGTGGGCCTGAGCATCCTGGCCGTGCTCCTGGTCGGCGGCATGTTCTGGGTCATGAGCTCGCTGACCCGCCCCGCCGTCACGGGCACCGCCAGCGTGGCTCGCGCCACGACCTCCGCCGACGCCTCGGCCACCGCTCCGGCACCCGTCGTGGCCACCACCGCCTCCGTCGCCCCCACGGTCGGCACCTGGACCAACACGGTGACCCTCCCGCCCGGTGAGCAGCCCACACTGACGGCCCCGGTGGCCGGTCAGACCGCGGACGGCGTCCCCGCACCGGCCACGACCACGGCACCGCCGGCACCGGCGCCGAAGACGACCGCCCCAGCGCCCGCACCCACGAGTGCGCCGCCACCGCCGGCGGCCCCGTCGGTCACCAACGTCCACCTCGCGTGTGCCAAGGACAGCGGCAAGCGCATAACCGCCACGTTGACCTTCACGACCACGACCCGGGTCGACGTGACGCTCAGCGCCGGCGGGAACGTCCAGCGCGGCCAGGCCGGTCCGGGCGACATCTCGCTGACCGCCAGCGGCCGCGGCGCCGAGCTGTGTGTCGCGCAGGTCGCCGGCCAGACGGTGGGACCGGTCCCGGCGACCTGACGTCCGACAACGCCTCTGGAACGAAACCCGCCTCCGGCGTGTCCTGACCTGCGGGAGAGTGGCTCTCCGCGCATACCGGTCGCTGGCCCCGGTATGCCAGCACGACCAGAAGGAGGGGGGCACCAGTGGCGGCGACGCGCGACGCCGAGTTCATGGCCTTCGTCCGCGACCGCTCACTGGCTCTGCGCCGTACTGCCTACCTCCTGTGTGGCGACTGGTCCCACGGCGACGACCTGGTGCAGGAGTCACTCGCCAAGGTCTACGTCGCCTGGCCGCGGATCGGCGCCCAGCAGGCGGCGTTCAGCTACACCCGCACGACGATGTTGCGCACCTACCTCAACGAGAAGCGCAAGTGGCGGCACGAGGTCACGCTCGACGAGGTGCCCGAACACCCCACCGACGACCGTGACACCGCGCTCACCGTGACCCTCTCGGGCCTGCTCCGCGACCTGCCGAGCAAGCAGCGGGCGGTGCTCGTGCTGCGGTTCTACCAGGACCTCACCGTGCCGCAGATCGCCCAGGAGCTCGACCTGCCCGAGGGCACGGTCAAGAGCCAGATCTCGCGCGGCCTGGCCGCGATGCGCACCCAGCTGACTGACGACGACGAGAAGGACGTGATCGCGTGACCCCTGACGTCGAGGACCTCCTGAGGGCCCGTCTGCACGAGGTCGACGACCTCCAGCCACCCGACGGCTTCGAGCTGCAGGCGCTGCGCGCCGCGCGCGACCGCCTCAAGCGCCGGGAGGCGTGGACGCGCGGTCTCGTCGGTGCCGCTGCAGCCGTCGCCGTCGGTGCCCTGGCGATCCCGGCGGTCGGCCGGCTGGGCGCGAACGGCGGCACGGCCAGCTCCGGGTCCGCCGCATCCAAGGTCTCCGCCCCTCAGGCCCCCCAGGGCGCCGAGGGGGCTGCCCCCAGCGGCCCCGCCGACGCGAGCACCGGAGCCGTCACCTACACCGCGGCGCAGTGTCAGTCCACGCTCGCTCGGGTCGCCGCCGACCGCGACACCCTCACGCGACAGGGGTACGCCATGGGCTCCCTCACGTGCGACGGCGACGGCCGGGTGGTGCTTCCCATCACCAACCTCGTGACGGCGGAGCAGCTGCAGGTGCTGAAGGTCCGTTACGGCGACCCGGTCAAGGTCGTGCAGGCCGCCGGCGTGCCGACCACCCCCTGACGCGCGGGTCGGTCGTCGGTCGGTCGTCGGCGGGTGATGCCAGACTGGCCCGCGTGCTCCTCGTCCCACCGCTGACAGCCCCGGTCGCCCCGGTCGACGCGCTGCGCCGCATCGCCTTCCTGCTCGAGCGCTCCCGCGCCGGCACCTACCGCGTGGAGGCCTTCCGCAACGCCGCCAAGACCATCGCGACGATCTCCCCCGACGAGGTCGCCCAGCGGGCCGAGCAGAAGTCGCTCAAGGACCTGCCCGGGGTCGGCGACTCGACCGCCGCGGTGATCACCCAGGCCGCGCTCGGCGAGCTCCCGGCATACCTCGCCTCGTTGCAGGAGAAGGAGTCCGAGCCGCTCGCGCGCGGCGGTGAGGCGCTGTACGCCGCGGTCATCGGCGACCTGCACAGCCACTCCGACTGGAGCGACGGCGGTTCCCCCATCCAGGAGATGGTGCTGGCGGCCGTCGAGCTCGGTCAGGAGTGGCTGGCCCTCACCGACCACTCCCCTCGGCTGCGCATCGCCAACGGCCTGTCGGTCGAGCGCCTCACCAAGCAGCTCGGCGTCGTCGACGCGATCAATGCCTCGCTGGGCGACCGGTTCCGCCTGCTCAAGGGCATCGAGGTCGACATCCTCGACGACGGCGACCTCGACCAGACCGACGCGATGCTCGGCAAGCTCGACATCGTCACCGCCTCGGTGCACTCCAAGCTGGCCATGAACGAGGCGCCGATGACCCGGCGGATGGTCGCCGCGGTGCGCAACCCCCGTGTCAACGTCCTCGGCCACTGCACCGGTCGGTTGGTCACCGGAGGGCGCGGCAAGCGGGCGCAGTCGAGCTTCGACGCGCAGGCGGTGTTCGAGGCGTGCCTCGAGGGCAACACCGCGGTGGAGATCAACTCGCGCCCCGAGCGGGAGGACCCGCCCGACGAGCTCATCGAGCTCGCTCGCGACATCGGCTGCACGTTCACCATCGACTCCGACGCCCACGCCCCGGGCCAGCTGGACATGAAGGCCTACGGCTGCGAGCGCGCCGCGCGGCTCGGCATCCCGGCCGAGCGCATCGTCACGACGTGGCCGGTCGAGCGGGTTCTCGAGTGGGCGGCGGCCGGGCGCTGAGCGATTTGGCCGCCTGCCGCCCGTCACCGTATGCTTCACGACGTCCTCGAACGGATCCGGGTCCCCATCGTCTAGCGGCCTAGGACTCCGCCCTTTCACGGCGGCAGCACGGGTTCGAATCCCGTTGGGGATACGCACG
>JBDSYO010000489.1:0-4367 GCA_039925625.1 Lapillicoccus sp.
GGCCTCGGCGGCAACGACCTGCTGTGCGGTGGGTCGGGCAACGACGGCCTGAACGGCGGCGCCGGGCACGACGTGCTCTCGGGCGGCTCGGGCAACGACGGGCTGACCGGCGGCTCGGGCGCGGACCGGTTCAACGGTGGCTCCGGCACCGACTCCGCTGCCGACCTCGGGACCGGTGACGGGGACGTCCAGGAGGGTCCGCTGCCGTAGTCCTCGGCGTCCGGCTCCTGGACGGCTGTCGGTGGTGCAGGGTTGGATCGGGGCATGGACATCCTCGACTTCGGCCCCACGAGCCAGGCGCTCGCCCGTCTCGTCCAGGGGGTCCGCGACGACCAGCTCACCGACCCGACGCCATGCCCCGACTGGACGGTCGGGGACCTCCTCGGACACGTCGCCGGCCTCACCGCCGAGTTCACCAGCTCGGCCGCGAAGGTCCCGACTCCGGCCCGGGCCGCGGAGGGACTGACATCCGGCTGGCGGGAGCGGGTCGCGGCCGATCTGGCTGCCCTCGCCGCGGCGTGGCGTGACCCGGACGCGTACGAGGGGGAGACGCACGCCGGTCCGGTGACCCTCTCAGGCCGTGAGACCGCTCTCGTGGCCCTCAACGAGGTGACCGTGCACGCCTGGGACCTCGCCCAGGCCACCGGTCAGGCGTACGTCGCCGACCCGGGTGCCGTCGCAGCGGCGACGGCGTTCGTGCGCTCCTTCGACGCGCCGGCCGACGACGGCACGCTCTTCGGGCCCCCGGTGGAGACGCCCGACGACGCCGCACCGCTCGACCGGCTGCTCGGCCTCACCGGGCGCGACCCTCAGACGACGAAGCGGTAGCCGACGCCCGGCTCGGTGACGAGGTAGCGCGGCGTCGCGGGGTCGGGCTCGAGCTTGCGGCGCAGCTGGCTGGCGTACACCCGCAGGTAGTTCAGCTCGCGGCCGTAGGCCGGTCCCCACGCCGCCCGGAGCAGCTCGGTATGCGTGACGAGGTGCCCGGGGCGGCGGGTCAGGGAGTCCAGCAGGCGCCACTCGGTGGGGGTGAGCCGGATCTCCTCACCGTCGGCACCGACCGCGTGCCGCTCCCCGAAGTCGAGGGTGAAGTGACCGGTCGTGACGACGAGCCCCTGGTCGGTGGTCGACTCTCCGCGGCGGACCGCCGCGCGGATGCGGGCGAGCAGCTCGTCCATGCCGAACGGCTTGGTGACGTAGTCGTCGGCGCCGGCGTCGAGGGCCTCGACCTTGTCGTCGGAGTCGTGCCGGGCCGAGAGCACGACGACGGGCACCCGGGAGACCTCCCGCAGCCGGCGCAGGACGTCGACGCCGTCGAGGTCGGGGAGGCCGAGGTCGAGGATGACGACGTCCGGGATGCGGTCGCCGAGCGCCTGCAGGGCGGAGCGCCCGTCGGCAGTGAGCTCGACCTCGTAGTCGCGGGCCCGCAGGTTGATGCCCAGTGTGCGCCGCAGGTGGGGGTCGTCGTCGACGACGAGGACGACGGTCACCGGGATGCCTGGGCGGCCTGGGCGGCGGTAGAGGAGGCCATGGGCAGGTCGATGGCGATGGTCAGGCCCCCGCCGGGGGTGTCCTCGGCCCACAGGGTGCCGTCCATGGCCTCGGTCAGGCCACGGGCGACCGCGAGGCCGAGGCCGACCCCGTCGCCGCGTGGGGCGTCGCCGCCGCGCTGGAACGGCGCGAAGATGCGCTCGCGGGCGGCCGCGTCGACCCCGGGACCCCGGTCGACGACGCGCACCTGCACCCGGTCGGCGAGCCGGCTGGCCTGGACGACGACCTCCCGGCGCCCGGGGGAGTGGCGTAGCGCGTTCTCCAGCACGTTGGCGAGCACGCGGTCCAGCAGCCCCGCGTCGGCCCACAGCAGGGGAAGCTCCTCGTCGAACCGGGTGCGCACCCGGTCGCCCTCGGGCATCGCCTGCCGCGCCTGCCGGACCACCTCGGGCAACGAGAGCTCGTCGGCGTGCGGCGCGATGCTTCCGGTCTGGATGCGCGACATGTCGAGCAGGTTGCCGATGAGCACGCCGAGCCGGTCGGCGGACTCCTCCACCGACTCGAGCAGCTGGGCCTCGTCGTCGGGGGAGAAGTGGACGTCGGGCTGGCGCAGGCTCGAGACGGCCGCCTTGATGCCGGCCAACGGCGTGCGCAGGTCGTGGGACACGGCCGCGAGCAGCGCTGTGCGCGAACGGTTGTCACGCGCCAGACCCCGGGCCCGAGCGGCCTCCTCGACGAGGCGGCGCCGGGTGAGCACGGCCGCGGCGTGCGACGTGAAGGCGCCGACCAGGCGTTGGTCACCCGCCGGCAGGACGTCGCCGACGAGCACCAGCTCCGACTCCTCGTCCACGGTCTGCCGGACCGTGGCCTGGGCGATGTCGGCGAGGGTGAACGACCCGACCGACGCCACCACCGTCCACGGGTCGCGGATCGATGCCCGGGCGACGATCGCCGCCGCCCGCATACCGAACGTCGCGCACGCGCGGTCGAGGAGGGCGGGCAACGGATCGGCCTCGGCCAGCAGCGACTGGGCGAGGGCGGCGAGGATGCGGGACTCCCGCTGAGCCCGGACCGCGACGTCGCGGCGACGCGCGGCCCCGTGGACGACGGACGCCACCGCGGCGGCCACGACGACGAACACGAGGAGGGCGAGCGCGTTCTGCGGGCTCTGGATGGTGAGGGTGCCGAGCGGTTCGGTGAAGAACCAGTTGATGACCAGGGACGAGATCACCGCGCACGCCAGCGCCGGCAGCAGCCCGCCGACGAGGGCCGTGGCCACGGTCAGGGCGAGGAAGATCAGCACCTCCAGCGGCAGCTCGTGCCGGCCCGTGGTAGCGACGAGGAGCAGGGTGACGACCGCGACGCCCGCCGTCGCGAGGAGCCATCCGGCCGCCTGCCGCCGTCGGCCGAGACCATTCCCGCGGCGCCGCAACAGCTCGGCCCGCTCGGTGGTGTGCCCCACCAGGTGCACGTCGAGGTCGCCCGCGCCGGCCGCCACCTGCTCGCCCGTCCCGTGCCGCCACCAGGAGGACAGCCCGGTACGCCGCCCCGTGCCGATGACGATCTGCGTCGCGTTCACCCCGTGCGCGAAGTCGAGGATGGCGTCGGCGATGTCACTGCCGGCCACCTCGTGCATGACGCCGCCCAGCTCCTTGACGAGCTTGCGCTGCTCCGCGAGCGCGGCGGGGTCGGCGTCGACCAGCCCGTCCGGGCGGTTGACGTGACAGGCCAGCAGCTCGCTGCCGGCTCCCCGCGAGGCGATCTGGCCGGCCCGCCGCAGGACGGTCTCGCTCTCGGGCCCGCCGGTCAGGGCCACGACGATGCGCTCGCGGGTCGGCCACGGCACCGAGATCCCGTGCGACGCGCGGTAGCGCTCCAGGGTCTCGTCGACGCGGTCGGCCAGCCAGAGCAGGGCCAGCTCGCGCAGGGCGGAGAGGTTGCCGGGCCGGAAGTAGTTGGAGAGCGCGGCGTCGATCCGCGAGGCCGGGTAGACGTTGCCGTGGGCCATCCGCCGGCGCAGCGACTCCGGCGACATGTCGACGAGCTCGATCTGGTCGGCCGAGCGCACGACGTCGTCGGGCACCGTCTCCTGCTGCACCACTCCGGTGATGGCCAGGGCGACGTCGTTCAGCGACTCCAGGTGCTGGATGTTGACCGTGGAGATCACATCGAGCCCGGCGTCGAGCAGCACCTCGATGTCCTCCCAGCGCTTGGCGCGGGGCGAGCCGGGCGCGTTGGTGTGGGCCAGCTCGTCGACGAGGACGATCTCGGGGCGGCGGGCCAGCACCGCGTCGACGTCGAGCTCCCGGAGGGTCACCCCACGGTGCTCCACGGCGCGGCGCGGCACCAGCTCGAGGCCGGCCGCCTGCGCGCTGGTGAACGCCCGGCCGTGCGTCTCGAGCAGGCCGACCACGACGTCAGCGCCGCGCTCGGCGCGCCGGTGGGCCTCGGCGAGCATGGCGACGGTCTTCCCGACGCCGGGGGCGGCGCCGAGGTAGATCCGCAGGCGGCCACGACTCACGGGACCATTGTCGTCGTCATAGCGATACCGGGGTCACAGGGCTCACTGCGGGCCCGCGGCGGACAGCGCCAGGTTCAGCGCCGTGACGTTCACCCGCGGCTCGCCGAGGAAGCCCAGCAACCGGCTCTTGGTGTACGCCTCCACGAGCCCCTGCACGGTGGTGACCGGCAGGCCCCGGGCCGCCGCCACCCGCGGCACCTGCCACCGCGCGTACTCGGGCGAGACGTCGGGGTCGAGCCCGCTGGCGCTCGCGGTGAGCGCGTCGGCCGGAGGGGGGCCGGAGGCCTGGGGGTTGGCCGCGACCAGCGCCGCCTGGGCGTCGGAGAGCGCCTTCGCCTGGTCGGCCGAGGACGGT
>JBDSYO010000490.1:0-3211 GCA_039925625.1 Lapillicoccus sp.
GCAGCCCAACCACCCGGCGGTGGGGCCGCTGGTCGGCCGGGCGGCGGCGCTGCTCGCCGACCGCACCCGCAGCGGCTCCCTCCTGGTGGCGCACGTCGCCCCGGAGCGCATCGACGCCATCGTCGACGCGGTGTTCGGCGCGGTGCACGAGCTCGACGTCTACTACGCCGAGCCGCCGCCCAGCTGGGGCTACGGGCAGAAGGTGCGCACGCCGGGCGACGTCGTGGAGCATCGGGTCGGCACCTGCCTCGATACCACCGTGCTGCTCGCCGCGTGCCTCGAGCACGTGGGCGTCAGCCCGGTGCTGTGGGTCGCCCGCGGTCACGCGTTCCTCGGCTATTGGCGCCGGCGGGAGCAGGGCCTGCCCGACGCCGCCAGCCTGCAGGTGGCGCCGGCGGCCAACGCCGTGGACCTGCGGTTCATGGGGGTCGTCGAGACGACCATGGTGACCCGCGAGCGACGACCGCCCAAGGACCTGTTCCGGCGGGCGGCCCAGGCCCCCCTCGACGGCTACTTCCTGGGCGGCAGCTCCGACCTGCTCGGCGTCGTGGATGTGGGGATGGCCCGGCTCATGCGGGTGCTGCCGCTCCCGGCCCGGCGGGTGAGCGCCGACGGCGTGGTCGAGATCGTGGAGTACCAGCCCGTCGTGGTCGCCGACGAGCCGGCCGGCCTGCGCGGTATGCCGGCGGCTACCGGCATACCGGCCGGGCCCGTCCCCTCCCGGCGCGACGAACGGCCGCCACCGCCGCCCCGGGTGCAGGCGTGGAAGAACGCCCTGCTCGACCTCACCCTGCGCAACCGCCTGTTGTCGATGAACGGGCCGATGACGCAGGCGCCGCTGGTCACGCCCAGCGAGCAGCTGGGGCTGCTCGCCAGCCTGCTCCAGGAGGGGCGCACCGTCGCGGTGCGGGCGGTCGACGACCTGGCCGGTGCGGTGGCCGCCGACCGGGGGCGCGACGCGTACGCCCTGCCCGGCGACGTGCTCCGCAGCATGCTGGCCAGCCGCGCCACGATCTACTCGGGCTACCCCGGCGACGCGCACAAGGCGGCGATGGCCCGGCTGCGCTACCGGGCGCGGACGACGATCCAGGAGACCGGCGCCAACCCGCTCTACGTCACCCTCGGCCGGCTCGACTGGCAGCTCGGCGACCGCGAGCTGAGCGCCCCGCTGCTGCTGGCGCCGGTCGAGATCAAGGGCGTCGTCATGCCGTTCCGGGTGGCGTTCGACGAGTCGGGCGCCGTGACACTCAACCGCAGCCTCATGGAGAAGCTCCGGCTGGAGTTCGGGTTCACCGTGCCCGGGCTCGACGAGCTGCCGACGATCCCGGGGGCCGACGGCCACGGTGAGCACGTCGACGTCGACGCGGTCGTCCGCCTCGTGCGGGAGGCGATCGCCGCGTCGGGGCTGCCGTTCCGGGTCGAGAGCGAGGCGAGGCTGGCGGTCATCGGCTTCACCGGTTACCTGCTCTGGCGCGACCTCGACCAGCACTGGGAGCGCTTCCTCGAGCGGCCGCTCGTGCGCCATCTCGCCCTCACCCCCACCGACAGCTTCTCCGGCGGGCAGCCACTCGCCCTCGGCGACGTCGATCTCGACGACGTCGTCGCGAGCGCTCCCGTGCCGGCGGACGGCTCGCAGGCCGAGGCCATCGCGGCCGCGCGTGCGGGTCAGACCCTGGTCCTCGAGGGGCCGCCCGGCACGGGCAAGTCGCAGACCATCACCGGGATCCTCGCCGACCAGATGGCCCAGGGCCGGCGGGTGCTCTTCGTCGCGGAGAAGGGTGCCGCGCTCGACGTCGTCCGGCACCGGCTGGGCGAGGTCGGGCTGCTGCCCTTCGCCCTCGACCTGCACGACGAGGGGGCGCGACCGGCGGAGGTCCGCGCCCGGCTGCGCGCCGCCCTCGCCCACCGAGCCCAGCCCGACACCGAGGGCTACCGGATGGCCGCGCAGGACGTCGCCGCGGCCGGGTCGGTGCTCGAGGCGTACGCCGGCCGGCTCCATCGCGCCAACGGCGCCGGGCTGACCCTCTACACCGCCCGCGGGCAGCAGCTGGCCCGCGGCGACGGCCCCGCCCTGCCCGTGCCGGAGAGCGCCGTCGCCGAGGGCGAGTCGGCCGGTCTGGACGTCGCTCTGCGACGGGCCGTGGCCGAGGCCGTCCCGGCGCTGGCCTCCCTGCCACGCACCGAGACGCCGACCTGGGGGTTCGCCACCCGGCGCCCGGCCGACCTGACCGCCCTGTGGGCCGCGGCCGACGCCGCCGACCACGCCGTCGAGCACGCGTTGGCGCTCCCCGGCCTCTCCGGCACGGCACGGGAGGTGCTCGAGGGCGCGACGACCGCACCCGACCTGACCGCGGCGGCGTGGCTCCTGTCGGCGCCCGCCACCGACCCGGCGCTCGCCGTGGAGGCCCGCAGCGACCGGTGGCGCAGCGCGCGCGAAGAGCTCTGGCAGCGCACCGGCGACCTGCAGCGCTCGGCCCGGGCGACCCTCGAGCGCTTCGACCCGGCGGTGGTGGAGGTCGACCTCGACCCGGTCCGCCAGGACCTGCGGGCGGCGGCGGCGTCCTTCTTCATCGGGCGCAAGGGCCGGCTGGTGCGCGCCGGTGCCCCGGTGCTGGCCCACCTACGCCCCGGGGCTTCGGTCGAGCCGGGCCTGCTCGTCGCCGTGGTCGAGGAGATCGCCGGACTCGCGCAGCAGGTGCACACCCTCGTCGACGGCTGGCGAGGCCTGCCCGGCGGTCAGGGCCTCGACGCCTCGACCAACCCGCTCACCGAGGCCGGCTGGCAGGCGCTGGCCGACAGGGTCGCGGCGGTCGAGCGCGACCGCGACCTGCTCGCCTCCCTCCCGGCCGCCCTGGCCGACGGCATCCTCGCCGTGCGCCGGTATGCGTCACCGTTGGCCCCCGAGGAGCACCGGGCTCTCGACGAGGCCGCCCGCGCGCTGGCCGCGGTCCTGGAGCAGACCGGTGCCGGACCCGGTGACCAGGACCGCTGCTCGCGTGGTCGTGGCCTGCTGTCCACCTGGCAGGCGACCGCGCCCGACCGGGCGGCCGACCGGCCCCGGGCCGCGGCACTGGGCCGATGGACCGAGGCCAGCGATGCGCTCGCTCCCCTCGCGCACACCCTCCCCGACGCTCGCTGGCTGCTGCTGACCGGCGCCGTCGCCCCCGACGACGCCGCCGCCGCCCTCGACCGCGGGCTGGCGTCGGCCTCG